>JBOIAY010000191.1:0-12164 GCA_050739255.1 Gammaproteobacteria bacterium | reverse complement strand
GTCGTCATTCAAGCAGCAGCGAAACTGCCGTATCATTTCGAAAAACCGCGTTTCTTTACCATCCTTGCTGCCGACGGGCGTACACCCGTTTATGTGCGCCTGATCCTGCCGACGGATTTTGATCCAGCCAAAAAATATCCAGTCATCATGTACCAGTACGGCGGCCCGGATGTGGCGCCCGTCGTGCGCAATGTCTGGGGCGGAACGAATTTCCTGTTCGACCAGTTGCTGGCAAATCAGGGTTTTATCCTGTTCACTACCGACAATCGTGCTGCGACCTATTTCAGCCACCGGGACCAGGCGCTGGTCAAGGATCATCTCGGGAAACTGGCGCTGGCCGATCAGCTGGCCGCGGTGAGCTGGCTCAAATCGCAGCCCTGGGTGGATGCCTCCCGTATCGGCATCTGGGGCTGGAGTTACGGTGGCTACATGACGACCTATGCGCTCACGCATGCGCCCGGCGTATGGCGTGCCGGCATCGCCGTGGCGCCCGTCACGCGGTGGCAAGATTACGATTCCATTTACACTGAACGTTACATGGGCACGCCTGAGGAAAACCCGCAGGCTTATGTGGAAAGCTCCTCAGTCGCAGCGGCCAAGAATCTGACCGATGCGCTGCTGCTGGTGGCCGGCACCGGTGACGACAACGTGCATTGGCAGAACACCATGCAATTCATCCAGGCGCTGATTGACGCCGGTAAGCCATATCAATTATTGATCTATCCCAACAAAACCCACGGTATTTCCGGCCCCGCGGCACGCACGCATCTGTTCACCGCCATGCAGCAGTTCTGGCAGGAGCAGTTGTTGAATGCAGCGAGCGGTAGTGGCACACCCCAACCAAATTGATGCCATGAGGATTCAGGGGCTCTTGTTTGAAGCGTTCTCAATGAATGTGTCTATGTTACGGTCCACTTCCGGCAATACCTGCGGATTCAGGCAGAGCATGTGGCCCACCGGGTAGTAGTACTCATGGATGTTGCTTTCCAGCGCGGCCGGCAGGCTCATGTGGGCAAGCGTGTAATCGGTGGCGAAGAATGGCGTGGCCGTGTCGTAATAGCCGTTGTTCATCATGAGCTGCATGCCAGGATCGTTGCTCATGGCGCGCGCCAGCGCCGGCGCCACGTTGGTTCCACAGCAGGTCGTGCGGTTGCCGACTCCCATTCCCAGTGCGCCGAGTGGCGCCGCATAGCTCCAGTTCCAGGCGCGAAACGCGGCGTAGCTGCTTTGCACGTAGGGAAGGTCACTGTGATAGTTCAGCGTTTGGCTGACGTACCGATTCATGGTGGCGGTGAGCGCGCCGGAATAGGCGCTGGTGGTCGCGCCCAGATTGTCGCGCCCGGGTTGCGGCAGCAGCGGTTGCAGTTGGTAGGTGGTGTAACGCTCATCGTAACGCCCCGTCATCGTGTCATTGCCCATAACGTTGCGGCGGAACACGGAGAGCGGAATGCGCAGATCGGCCTTGAGCCACAGTGATACGGGGAGAGCGGTGTACTGGACAAGTTGTGTAGCGAGAGTTTGCTTGTCGGCAGCGGAAAGTGCCGAACCCTCGAACAGCGCGTGTGCATACTCACCGCCCGCAAACTGTTCGACTTGTTTGACAAACGCCGGCAAATTCGGCGGCATTGGATTCAGCCGGCGATGATACCAAGCCACGGCGGCATAGGAGGGCAGGTAAGAAATGTACGGGAGATCATTTCCGGGTGCTGAATTGATGCTCAGGAAGTCGAGTACCGTCGAGCACATGATGACGCCATTCAAATAAATTCCCTTGTTTACCAGATCGTTCGCCAGAACGGCGTTGCGGGTGGTGCCATAAGACTCGCCGAGCAGAAATTTGGGCGAATTCCAGCGATGATTGATCGTGATGAAGCGCTGGATGAATTGTGCGAAGGCCGAGGCATCTTCACTGACACCGTAAAAATCCTTGGCTTTGCCTTTGCCCACGATGCGGCTGTAGCCGGTTCCGACCGCGTCAATGAATACCAAGTCGGTGCTCTTGAGAATACTGAATTGATTGGGCACCAGCCGGTAGGGCGGCTGCGCGACTTTGGCATCGCCAGGCGCCGGCCACACAATGCGTTCGGGACCGAAGCCGCCGATGTCCACCAGCGCCGAAGCGAAACCCGGCCCGCCGTTGTAGGCAAAGGTCACGGGCCGTTGATTCGGGTTGGCACCGTCCTTGGTGTAGGCGATGTAAAACACACTGGCGGTGGGTTCATTCTTCTCATTCTTGAGCAGTAGCGTGCCGGCGGTGGCGGTGTATTTAATGTTTTCACCATCAATGACCACGCTGTGCCGGGTGACAGACCGGGTTTCCTGTGGCACCGGCTGCGCAGCGATTTTGTGCGCCGCTACAGTCGCCGCGGCATCATTTTGCGCTGGTAGGCACAAAAATATGAACAGTGCACAAACAAACACTAGACAGGATGGGTGCGTCATTGGCCTCTCCTCCAAGCAGTACGGCAGCGGTGATCCAAATCCGGTTTCTTTTGCGCTTATGAACGCAAAATATCGTGAAATGTCCGAACATGACAATGCCCGGTATCGGGACCAACAACACAACAGGTTTAGCAGCCGTTTGCTAGCGGCTGTTCACATAGCGCACTTCCGTCATCATGCCGTCCTGCAAATGCACCGAATTGTGGCAGTGCAGCACCCAGCGTCCCGGTGGGGAAGTGGCATCAAAGAACCAGGCAGCGCTGCCCCCGTTTCCGGGCACCAGCGTCGTATCTTTGGGCAGGGGATCCCGCAGCGACTGCCCGTTGATTTCTACCAGTTTGAACACGTGGCCGTGCAGGTGCATGGGGTGATCCATGTCAGTGGGGTTGCTGAAGCGCACCAGCACGCGGTCACCGCTTTTCACCAGTATCTTCGGCGTATCCGGCCAGGTGGCGCCGTTGATGGTCCAACGTGGATCACCCCACTTACCGCCGCCCAGCTTCAATTCAGACTGCACGTCAATTTTTCCGTAAACCAGGGGATGCTGCAACGGTCCGGCCCGGCCGGCAAGCTGATAGGTGAAATACACCGCGTCCGCGACCGATGCAGGTGGCCGGGTCGGAGGTGCCTTTTCCATGCCCGGAGTGTAAATACGCAATGCCTGTTCTGCGGCCATGGCGTCGTCCGCGATACTCTGTAGCAGCCACGCACCGGGCCGCGTGACCTCAAACCAGGCGTCATAGCGTTCCGCAACGCCGATGCGTAGTGCGTCCACCTCAAGCGCGCGTGGCAGGCGGTTGCCGTCGCCGTGGGTGACGCGCAGGCGGTGCCCCCCGAGGCGTACATAATGTGTGAGGGTGGGGCTGGCATTGAGGATGCGCAGACGTACGGTCTGTCCGATTTTTACTTCAATCGGAGCCGTCTTCGGGAAAGTCGCGCCGTTGATGCAGCGCGCCAGGTACGCCACCTCGTCCCCCATGCCTCGATGGGTTGTCATACCGGCCATGGATCCCTTCGTCATCTTCATCCCCGGCATGGACAGGGCGGGCATGGCCATGCCAGCGAGTTCCGGGGCCCCGACCGGGGCAATCATCGGAGCGTTGCTGACACCCGCAAGCGCCTGGCGATAGCTGTGCATGTCGGGAACATCGTGCAGGATCACAACCACTTCCACGTCGGCCGGTTCGTCCTTCGGATCGTCCACAATGAATGCGCCGAACAGGCCAAGCGGAAGCTGGGCACCCACGTGGCTGTGATACCAGCGAAATCCCGGTGGATCGGGTTTGAATTCGTAGATGAATTCTCCGCCGTTTGGCACCGGGATCTGGGTCACATACGGAACTCCATCCATCCGGTTTGGCAGGATCATGCCGTGCCAGTGAATGGTGCTGCCGGTACCCGTGTGGTTGATGAATCGGGCACGGAAACGCTGTCCGTAGCGCACGCGCAGCAACGGCCCCGGGACTTGATTGTTATAGGCAAGTCCGTTGAACGCAATCGAGGCATTGGGACGAAAAAGGAACGGACGCGCAACCAGTGTGACGTCCAGCGTGTCACGCTCGGTGGCCAGGGCGTTAACAGGCTTGAGGACCCGTGCGCTCATGAGTCCAACACCGGCCATGGCGCCCAGTTTGAGGAATTCACGTCGGTTCATGATTCTCTTTATCATACCCGGAACCTGTTCGAAGTTGCATCACGGCGCGTCCGTGTACGCAGGCTAACAAGGACACCCTGTGACGGCGTTTCAGCTGATCAAGCATGATTACCCCGATGCAAACCATGCACGAAGCTTGACAGTTCTTCGTTTGCATCAATTGCCTTTGCGCTTGGATGAGCGGCGGTAGTTGTAACCTGCCAGGGGTGATAGGAAGATAGTTGAGCCCGCGCTATCTGCGTGGACATCGCTTGCATACCCGGCATGGTGCGCACGTCCGCGGGCGGCATGCCGTGCAACAGCACCGAGGCTGCGGCAATCACGGCCACACCCAGGAGACTTTCGATCAGCACCGCGCGCGCGCAACTGCGCACGACGCCGTTTGATGACGCTGGCTGGCCATTCGTGCCGAAACCGCCCAACAATTTTCCTAACAGCGAACCTGGTGCAGGCCTGCCCGCGGCGCGCAGCAGGTGCGGCAGTTTCACATAGCGGTTATGGGTGCCAAACGCAATCATGAGGATAACAATGAACACCTTCACATCCAGCGTAATTCCGTAACTTGAAGTCCATAAATCGCTGAAGTGATCCAGTTCCTGAAAGGCGGTGAAAATGCCGGTCGCGAGAATCACGGCGAGCGCAACGCCCGCGAGAGTGGACAGACGCTGGAAAATGACCGCGGCGTTCTCGTACGCCGCCTCGCCCGCTCGTAGCAGTTTCGGGAAAATTGCGAGCGACATGCCGAACAGGCTGCCGACCCACACCGAACCTGACAACAGGTGCACCCAGTCCACCCATACGGCAAACTTGAAATCGCCGTGGTCCGCGGGATGGCCGGTCGCACTGCGGGTGAGCGCGATTGCCGCGACACCGACGACCATGAGCCAGACCGCCCAGGCATGATTGCGATGCCGCAGGCACCAGGCCCAACCGATCCAGAGCAGAATCAGGGCCGGAATGCGGAATACCCAGATATGACCGTAATGCGTGACTTTGAGCGCCAGCGGCAGGGCCGAAGGTATCTGGCTCCAGGAACCACCGTCCAGCTCCAGGATGCGCGATAAGAGAATCAACAGGCTGCTCAGGGTCAGCAGCGCGATGCTGACGCCCAACAGGCGGCTGACCGAGGCTTCAAGCAGACGGAAGTCAGGGTGGCGCGGGAGCACCGCGAGCCAGCAGGCAAGCAGCCCGACGGTAACCACCACCATGAACACGTCAAACGCGGTGAAAGCGATATTGATTGGCATGACGGGCCTCGCGATTATCGGATGGTGAAGGGGAAACGGCCGGCGGTGTGATGACCGTCTTGGGCGATGACACTCCAGTACACGAAATACTGGCCGGCTGGTAAAGAAGGGGGCAGCGAGGTTTCCAATAGTGTGTTGTCGGAAGACGACACTTGGCCTTTGCCTTGGCTCACTTGTGTACCTGCGGCGTTTTTTACGATCAATGTCGAGAACACCGGCGCAATTTCGCCGTCGAACCAGACCTTGACTGTCGTCGGAGGGGTGGCGAGCGTGGATCCTACATGCGGAGATGAATTATCAGGAAAGGCGTGCGCCCATACGAGCGGCGCCGCGAACAGCAGCACGAGAACCACGAGCACAAGACGGATGATTTTTGACATACGGTATCTTCCTGGAATCAGTTGAAGATCGGTGCGCCGATGGTATGTGGTGCGATGTCGTCAAGATAAAAATCAAAGCCCACCAGGATGCCGACCGAATTACCGGTGCGGTGATTGACGGGAATCTGAAGTTCCACGCCCCACTGGAAATAATGGCCGAGCCAGATGACACCGGGATCCACGTACCCGGTGGTCTCGCCATGACAACCGTTGTCAAGGCAAGTCTGCATTGGGAACTCGATGATTGGGATAAAGTTGTTGAACGGCGCCTTGATCCCCATGTACTTCACGAAATCCTGCATGTACGGGATGCTGTATTGCAGCGAGAACGCCCAGTTGAGCATTCTCGGGACACTCCCGTTCGTAGGTATATCCACTGAAACAGCACCGGTGATGGCGGCGGGTTTCAGCCAGTTTGCCGAGACTTCACCCAAGCCCTGGCCGAACGCGAACTCCGGCGACCAGGTGGAGTAGGTCGAGCCGATGGCGCGGCTGCCCGTGTCACCGATGGAATCGGCCAGTGACAGCATGCCGATGGATTCCGAGCTGTCGTTTTCGTACAGTTGATAGGCGCCCGCGACGGCGAAATTGTCCCAGCCGTGGATAGCCGGTAGGCCGCCGGGCACCAGGCTCTGGTAATCGGTGCTGAAAGCCAGGGAAAAATCCGGCAAGATGGGTTTGGTGAAAGACGCCGACAGTACATTCTGTTCGGTGCCATCCGCATAGATGTGGCTGAACACAAATGGCAATTCGGCGCCGATGCCCGGATCGTCGAAACTCAGAGTAGCTGGAAACAGGCGCATGCCGGCGATGGCATGGGCGTGGGCTGGAACGGTGCCACAGAATAGCACGATGGCCGCGAGGGCTATAAAAAACCAGGGTTTATTGTTGTACCGTTTCATAATTCTCTTCTCGCTTGGTTATTGCCTGTATCTAACTCGCCCGGTTGTGCACCTGAGTGGCGGATAGAACGTGTAAGGTGCATCGGATACTCGACCACGTATTTGCGTGGCCACACAGACCGGCGATGCGTGCCGGTCTGCGTCCTTGTGGGATGAATCCTGATGCCTTGCGGGGGAGGTTTAGAAAACGGGCGGAGCGCGGGATTGGTATTTGACGGTAAGTACACGCCCCTGGACGGAGGTGAGGCGCGGCGTGAAAGCGAGGAAATGGAAACGGATTGCGGGCGGCAGCGGCTTGAATTGTGGCGAAAAAATATCCAGCGCACTGTGCGTCATCACCTGGCAGATGGGGCAGTGTAACTCGGCAGCGGCGGTCTCGTGGTGATGAGCGAATTCCAGCGTGTACAACCCCACCGTGCACAGCACAGCCGCGAACAGCACCCAGCGGAACCAGCGCGCCCGACGCATGGGTGATAGATGGCCGCTGGAGTGCCGCACGCAAAGTTCAGGTGTCATGCCCATTATTCGTGCCGGTGTTTCTCGCTTCGATCCGCGTCCGTTCGGGGATATGTGACCGCCTGGCAGGCGCCGAGTTCCGGATGAAGTGTAGTCTATCTCTGAGTACTTTTCATGGGCCGCGCGCTTGGTAAAGCTGCCGGACAGGAAAAACGTGGTTGAGAACCTGCAAGGATGGACCATCCCGGTCCGTGACCGTTTGCGGAGACCGCAAGATCAAACCCATTCCCCCTCACTTTTCTCTCTCCCCCAGGACGGGGGGAGAGAGAACAAGGATGTGTGCAATTATTCAGTGGCGCTGTCGTAGAACTTGTCCAGATCACCGTGAAGTTTTACCAAGGCCGATGTATGGATATAGAGCATGTGGCCGTCGTGGAAGTAATCAAACGTGATGTTCTTCTGCAGCGACGGATCCAGGCCCATGTGATTCAGTTCGTACTCGGTTTTGAAGAACGGCGTCGCGAGATCGAAATAACCGTTGCCGGAAAACACTTTTAGGTGTGGATTCTGGCTCATGGCCTCGCGCAGATCCGGCAGCGTGTCCGGCACCGGATATTTCTGGCCGTCCACGCTGTGGTGCCAATCCCAGGCGCCGAAAACCTTGTAACTCAGAAATTCATAATCGGCATCGCTCTTGTACTTGAGATCGTTACTCAGGTACCAGTGGAACTCGGCCACCACTGCCGGGAACATGGCGGTACCGGAGGCATCGTAATCGGGGTATTCGCCGGCGTTGTCGAAATCTATGCCCTCGAAGCGCGCATCGTAGCGGCCCACGGTGCGGCCCTGGTCGCGCAGCACTTGCTTCATGAAGCGCGCCGGCTCGATACGCAGCTTGGTTTCCTTCAGATACGTCTCGCTCAAGCCGGTGTAAGCGTGAAGTTTCTGCAACACGGCGGTTTCCTGCGCCGGCGTGATGCTGTCGCCCGCGTCCAGGGCCTGGGCGTATTCACCCAGTGCGAACTGGCGCACCTGCTGCAGGAATGCCGGCAGATCCGCCGGCTTGTTTGGCAGATGATTGTGATACCAGGCCACCGCCGCGTAGCTCGGCAGATACAGTTCGTAGGAAAGATCGTTGGAGCCGGGCGGCTGGAACCAGAACTCGTCGTTGAAGTTCAGGATGCTGGAGAGAAGAATCACGCCGTTGAGCGCGACGCCATTGTTCTGCAGCCAGTCGGCCAGCATGGCGGAGCGCGGCGTGCCGTAGGATTCGCCCAGCACAAACTTGGGCGAATTCCAGCGGTTGGTCTCGGTCAGGTAATTTTCGATGAACTCGCCGAAGGATTTCACATCCGGGTCCGCGCCCCAGAAGTCCTTGCCTTTGGCCTTGCCTAGCGTCTTGCTGAATCCCGTGCCTACGGCGTCAATGAATACGAGATCCGTCTTGTCCAGCAGACTGTAGGGATTGCTTCGCAGACTGTAGGGCGGCGGCGGCGTGGGCGCGGCGTCGGTGGTCTGCACGCGCATCGGGCCGAAGCCGCCCAGGTTCACCAGCACCGAGGAACCGCCGGGGCCGCCGTTGTAGGCGAAGGTCACCGGGCGTTTATCCGGTCTAGCGCCGTCTTTCGTATAGGCGATGTAGAACATGCTGGCAGTGGGATCGTCCTTGTCATTCTTCAGAATGATAGTGCCGGCAGTCGCCGTGTAGCGGATTGTTTCTCCATTCACCGTGACACTGCCGTGAGTGACGGATTTTTGTGGCTGCGCCGGGGCGGTGGCGTTGGCCGTTGCAGTGGGTTTTGCCGCATCGGCCGCGAATACCGGCGTGGCCGTCAGCAGCGCACTGACAACAAACAAACACAGGGATAAACTTTTCATAGAAATCTCCAATAGTTTTGCAAGGGCTCTCAAAAAAACCTATCGAATCCCTCTCCCAACGGGAGAGGGGGCCAGAGGATATTTATTCGGCCGTGTTGTAGAACTTGGCGAGATCAGCTTTGTACTTCGCCAGCGCCGGCACATGTAGATAAATCATGTGGCCGGACTGGTAATAAGCGTAGCTGATGTTCTTCATCAGTGACGGATCCAGTCCCATGTGGTCGAGGTCATATTCCGTCTCGAAGAACGGTGTGGCGAAATCGAAGTAGCCGTTGGCGGAGAATACCTTGAGGTGCGGATTCTCGGTCATCGCTGCACGGAGGTTTTCCTCCACATCCATGAGCGGATACGTCTGACCGTCAATGCGCTGGCTGTTGTCCCAGTTCTGGAATGCTGCATCGCCATAAGATTCCACTTTGTACCCGAGATCGGTTTTGTATTTGAGATCATTTTTCAGATACCAGTGGAATGCGGCGGTAAATGCCGGGCCGATGGCGGAGCCGGACGGGTCGTAGGCCGGCGTCTCGCCGGCCGCGTCGGCATCAATGCCAAGGAAGCGCGCATCCAGACGGCCGGTGGTACGATCCTCGCCGCGCAGCAGTTCTTTTTCGAAGCGGTCAGGTGTGATGCGCAGTTTCGCATTGAGGATGTACTGCACCGGCAGGCCGGTGTAGGCGTGCAGTTTCTGGGCGATGGCCTGAGTATCGGCCGCGCTCAGATTCACGCCTTTTGACAGCGCATGGGCGTAGTCACCCAGGGCGAAGTCGCGCACCTGCTGCAGGAAGGCGGGCAGATCGGCTGGTTTGTTGGGCAACTTGTCGTGGTACCAGGCCACCGCCGCCATAGTCGGCAGATACAGTTCATAGGGCAGGTCCAGGCTGAAGGGCGGCCCGGGGAAATCCACAAAGCCGTTGAGCCAGGAGGATTGCAACACCACGCCGTTGAGCGCAATGCCTTGTTGTTGCAGCCAGTCGGCCAGGCCCGCGGCCCGGGTGGTGCCGTAACTTTCACCCAGCAGGAACTTGGGTGACAGCCAGCGATTGTTAATCGTTACGTAACGCTGGATGAATTTGCCGAAGGACGTGATGTCGGCATCGGTGCCGTAAAAATCCTTGGGCGTGCCCTTGCCGACGATGCGCGAGAAGCCTGTGCCGATGGCGTCTATGAATATGAGGTCGCTCTTGTCCAGCAGCGAGTATTGATTCTGCACCAAATCATAGGGCGGCGGTGGAGTGGCTTTCGCATCACTGGTAACCACGCGCACCGGCCCGAAGCTGCCCATGTGCAGCCAGATGCTGGAGGAACCAGGACCGCCGTTGAACAGAAACGTGAGCGGCCGGCGATTCAGGTCGGCGCCGTTTTTAGTGTAGGCCACATAAAAGAAACTGCCGATGGCTTTGCCTTTGTCGTTGTCCACCAGCAGGTTGCCGGCCGTGGCCGTGTAATAGATGGTCTTGCCGTTGATGGTGACGCTGCCGTGGGTCACGGATTGGGATTCTTTGGGCACCGGGGTTGCCGCTGGGGTTTCGGCCGTGGCGGCGGCGGGCGCATCGGCAGCAAAGGTCGGAGCGGCCAAAAACAGCATCAAAAGGGGCAGGGAAACTAGGAGTTTGTACATTTGGTTCTCCGCGGCGAGTGATGTAACAGCCTATGACTTGTGGCGGACGCGCCGGGTTCCATCCGGCCAGTTATGAATTTTGAACGGAGCGGTGAAACGCGTAACTATTTGAATGTCCGAGGATTTGTGCAGGCGCCACGATAGCACTTTCGCGGGCCGAATGTTGGACTGTTACATTTCGTTACGAAAAATTCACATTATTCTGGTTG
The DNA here is from genome assembly GCA_050739255.1 of Gammaproteobacteria bacterium. Classification (GTDB taxonomy): domain Bacteria; phylum Pseudomonadota; class Gammaproteobacteria; order Natronospirales; family REEB76; genus REEB76. The sequence continues at coordinate 1,378 of JBOIAY010000191.1, read as the reverse complement.
AAATCGGGTGGGGATGGACTATACCTCGGCATACGGGATGTCTCGTTCGAGGACCACATGTCAGGAGGTGGGTCATGTACACCCGGAACTTTTTTGTTGTTGCGGCGGCCCTGCTTATGGCGGCCGGAGCCGATGTGGCGAATACCCAATCGATCGGTAGCAGTGTAGCGGCTGCGGATGTGTACAGTTCGTTGCGGGTCTATCAGTTGCTTATCGGCCCGACCTGGCTCTACTACCAGAACCGCAATCGCTACCGCAGTCTGGCGTATGCGGATCACGTCAAGATATTCAACAAGTTCACCGCCGTGAGCTTCATCAATACGGCGTCGCAATCCATCCAGCAAGTTACCTTTGAGCTTGCTGCGTATAGTGACGGTTACCGGCCAGTTCTGGACTCGAACGGTCAGCCGCTGATCAAGCAACTGGTTGCCACTGGGCCGTTCGCGCCGGGGACGAAACAAACCCTGGTGAACGCGAATGTTGTTTGGTCTATTCCACCGGGAAACGGTTTGGGCTGTGTGCGCTTGAACGGCATGCAGATTGTCTATGCGGACGGCTCATCCACGTCCGTCACTGCATCTGATGTTTCTCGGTACCTCGCACCGTCACTCAGTAACACTTGCGGTGTTCCGCCTCGCAACCATGTGGGCGTGCACAGCCTCTGGGTCGGTCCATCGCCCTATATCGTGGGCGTGTATCCCGCAAGATGGATGGTTCTGCACGAATACGAAAAACTGTATCGCCAGCCGTATATCCCGCCTAGTGACATGCAACCCCTATGTGCAGTGGGTTCACTTGTCGAAGAAACCTGCGGGGCGGCGGTGACGACTTCGGATTCGGAAAGCGCGTACTAGCAGGTTGTTTAAAACAACCTGCTAACCGGGGACAGGAGTGCGGAGTATTGCTCCGCGCGGTTCCACAGGATGTGGAGCCTGGACTTGCCGGCGCAGCAGGGAAAGCGGAGGGGGCAAGTACTCGCATTTTTCAATCAGCTTAGCTGATTGAAAAATGGAGAAAACCGGAAATCACATTTTCCGGTTTTTGTTTGAAAAAGGCCACGGGTCCGGTGTATTGCACCAGATGGGTGAACAGGATGCCCACCTTGAACCTGTATGCGTAGCAGGATTGCGAAGCATTCAGGTCCTTCCTCGTCTTACCTTCTCCCTCTGGAAAGGGGGGGCAGAGATTAAATCAAACCATTTTGAACGCATCTCGGGTGAGGTTTTCAGGGCCACCGGTTTTGGCCACCACGTTGTCCTCGATGCGGATGCCGCCATATTTTCGGAATTCATCCACTTTGGTCCAGTTCACGTGGCGGCTGTCTTCGCCGGCTTTCAGTTTGGCCAGCAGTGCGGGTATGAAATACAGACCTGGCTCG
>JBOIAY010000190.1:0-2639 GCA_050739255.1 Gammaproteobacteria bacterium | reverse complement strand
AAGGTCTTTCCACCCACCACCGGCGCGGCGCTCCATTCATGCGTCATTGCCGAGTACATTTTCGCGGCAAGCGTATCAAGCACGGATACATCGGTAAGATTAAAAACACGCGAATTGTGACGATACTTGCCATACAGATCGTTCGGCAAGGGAATGCGCGGATGGGGTTTCACAGTCAATGCTTCCACTTCCGCCACCGGATCTGCAACGATGCTCGCCACCGGCACTTGCTCGTCAATGATACGGTTCACGAACGACGTATTCGCGCCATTCTCCAGTAGCCGCCGCACCAGATACGGCAATAAATCCTCGTGGCTGCCCACCGGGGCATACGCGCGGCAATTGACGCCGAGCTTCTTTTCACCCACGACCTCGTCATACAGTTCCTCGCCCATGCCGTGCAGGCGCTGGCACTCATAATCGTTATTGCCGCCGCTCATCTCCAGGATGCTGGAAAGCGTCTGGGCATTGTGGGTGGCGAACATGGGATACAACACCTCGCGAGCAGCGAACATCTTGCGCGCACAGGCGAGATACGACACATCCGTATTTGGTTTGCGCGTGAATACCGGATAACCGTCCAGACCGCGCTCCTGAGCGCGTTTCACCTCGCTATCCCAATACGCGCCCTTTACCAACCGCACCGGGATACGGCGCTTGCCGTTTTTCGCGAGCGTGATGAGCCAATCCAGTACTCGTATCGTCCGCTTCTGATACGCCTGTATCGCTAAACCAAAACCTTCCCAACCCTCCAGTGAGGGTGAACGGTATACTGTCTCGATTACATCAAGAGATAAATCCAACCGATCCGCTTCTTCTGCATCCACCGTCAGGCCCATGCCATATTCTTTTGCGCGCTCCGCCAGAGCCAACAATTTCGGAACCAGCTCACGCATTACGCGCTCGTGTTGCGCAAATTCATAGCGCGGGTGCAGCGCGGAGAGTTTCACCGAGATGCCGGGCGCCGCAAACACGCCGGCGTTCCTGTCCACCGTCGCGCCGATGGCGTCAATGGCTCTGGTATAGTCCTGGAAATAGCGCTGCGCGTCTTTGGCGGTCAGCGCCGCCTCACCTAACATGTCGTAGGAATGCTGGTAAGCTCGGTATTCCTCGCTCTTGGCGCGCTTGAGTGCTTCCGCGATGGTTCGCCCCATGACGAATTGATGTCCCATGATGCGCATGGCTTGCCGGAACGCCTTGCGGATCACGGGTTCACCCACGCGCGCTACCAATGCCGCCATATAGGTGGCGGGGTTTTTCTCCACGCGGCTGTCGAGCTTGATGATCTTGCCGGTCAGCATCAGCCCCCAGGTGGATGCATTCACGAAGGTGGAAGGACTCGCGCCCAGATGATCCGACCAGTTGCCGGTGACGATCTTGTCACGGATCAGCTTGTCGGCAGTGTCCACATCCGGAATGCGCAACAGCGCTTCGGCGAGACACATGAGCACCATGCCTTCCTGGGACGACAGGTCATATTCGCGCAGGAACTCTTCCACACCGCCCTTGTGCGTACGGTGCTGGCGCACCGCTTCCACCAGTTGGGTGGCGTGCGTCTGTATGCGCTGCCGCGCGGCTGAGTCGAGTTTCACCTGGGATAGCAGTGCCTCCACGCAGCGGGTTTCATCCGCCAGATACAGTTCGTTGATGGTCGCGCGCAGTGGTTTCAGTTCGGGCCGCGGCCCGGCAAAAATGAAGCCCGCAGAGGCAGCGGTCTGAGAATCAGCCGGTTGAAACATGGATACTCCGGAAAAGGATCGAGAACCTGTCAGACAGCACGTCTGAGCAATCTATTTTACTTAATCGGCTGGGAAAATGCCTTGCCTGGCTAGCCGGTTGCCGCCAGACGGTGTTGTGCCAGACGCTCGTAAAACGGTCGGCATTGTTCTGCCAGCCGAGCCTGAAAGGTGGACAGATGCACGTCGCGCGGCTTATACGGCTCAAAGCCGGTGGAATGCTCCACCGCCTGATACCAGTGCTTTGCCCAGATGCCGTCGCTGCTGCGAGGACCCGCCGGCCAGTGCAGCATGCGTTCGGTAAAGGCGATACCCAAGCGCGTACACAAGGCACGCAACATACCTGCCGGGTTCTTCAATACGTCCGCCGCGTCCAACACCGGCGGCAGGCTGCTGCTGCACTTGCAGACATGCTCGAATAAGCGTGCCTGCTGTTCAAAACCCAGTTCCCACAAGGCTGCATCCGGACGTATCACGGTGAAGGATGCCACCACTTCTTCGGGTGCGCGGATCAGGAAACAATTCACCAGACCAGCGAGCCAGTCCAGCGGCATATCAGGGAGCATGTGCTGGGTCATGTGCTTCTGGTACCAGATGGTCTTGCCGTCCGGAACCGGTCCCGTCAGTGACTTCGCCACGACCCGCCAATCGATGGATTGGGAGGCCATGACTTCTTCACGTCCCGGATGCTGAGTGCCGGTACTCGATAGGTAATGCGCATAGAACGGTTCATCGGTGACCGCGGTGTCGCCACGGTTCTCCCAGGCGCGCATCATGGCCGTGGAGATATTGCGTGGCCCAGACCACATGGCGATGCGCATGCCCGTGGTCACACGCGTGGACCCTTTCGACTCTCTTGTTTCACCAACTCTATATAAAGCTGTTGCAAACGCTGCACCATGG
>JBOIAY010000189.1:0-3813 GCA_050739255.1 Gammaproteobacteria bacterium | reverse complement strand
CCTTGTGGGTCGCGTGGTTCGGAACCTTCGGCCCCAAAGGCCATCCGCTGTCGCTGCGCGCGAAGATCGGGTTGGTGCTGGGTTTTGCCGGCGCCATTCTCATGCTCCTGCCGGGCAACTATTTTTCCTTCGAACATTTGGGTGCGCAGTTGGTGATTCTGCTGTCCACCGTCTGCTGGGGTGCGGGCGTGATTTACGGGCGCAGTTTCAGAGTGAGTGTGTCGCCACTGATGCTGTCCGCCATGCTGTTGTTCACCGGTGGTTTGCTGCTGGTGATTCTGGGAATCGCCATCGGTGAGCCGGCACACTGGCGCTGGAGCGTGCGCGGCATCGGTGCGCTCGTCTATCTCACCATATTCGGCTCTTGCCTAGCGTATTCGACGTATGTATGGCTCATTAATCACACCACGCCCGACAAACTTGGCACCACCGCGTATGTGAATCCGGCCATCGCGCTAGTGCTCGGCTGGGTAGTACTGGGTGAAACCGTGACCAAACTGCGTTTGTTCGGCATGCTGGTGATCCTGGTAGGCGTGATTCTGGTGACCACGCGTTTTGGTTACCGCCGGAAAAAATTGCCGGCGCCGGAAGGCGAGCAAAGTTGAAGTGATGCAGAGCGGATGCTTTGCAGCGCAACGTTTTGAGGTGATCTAGAATCTATCTCAAAACGTCGCGAGCGCAGGCAGAACGCAGCGTGCGGCGGCGAGAAAGCGGAGTCTACACGCCAGTAGGTGAGCGATGTACAGGGATGTACAAGTGCTGCGGGAGGCAGGATGCCGGGAGCGGCCATTTCGAGCCGGTGCGCAACAAAGTTATGCCCAGCGCAGTAGTTTTGAGATAGATTTTAGTCGGTATCGAATTGTTCCCACCAATGCCAAGGCGCGGGCGCCGGCGTAACCGGCACTGGCAGGGACACGGCCGTCGGCAACACACGGTACAGTATCATGGGGTCTTCGGCTTTGACTTTCAGCACTTCCGCGAACGCGGGTGCGGCGGGCGCAGGCAGGAATTTCATGTCATCCGGTTGGCCGCCGTCCGGCAGATACTTGGTGTTCACCAGGATGTAATCGCCGGGTTTGATCTTGCCTGTGTGGATCTCAGCGTAAAGTTGCCGGCTGGAACGCACATACGGCATAGGTGCGCCCAGCACATACAGCGCCATGGGCCGGGGCCACTGGAAACTCACGATGCTGCCGGGTGCGTTCGCCACGGTCGCTTTGATCTGCTCGAAACCGGCGAGACCGCCGATCTTGCGGCCGTGAAACGGCAGCCAGGCGATGACCATGACGCCGAAAAACACGATGAACACCACAGCCCAGCTCTGTAACAGGTCGCGAATGATGATTCGCCAGCGCGGATTGAACAGCAGCGCGAGACTGGCCAACGCCAGCATCGCGACGGCCGGCGCCGCGGGCAGGATGTACTTGCTCTGTTTCGACGCGGATACGGTGAAGAACAACAGCGTGAACAGCACCCACACCAGCAGCACGCGCCAGCGAAATTCGCGGATGTGGCGGAAGCCGAAATAAATCCCGAAGGGAAACAGCAGCGACAGCGGGAACAGATCACCCCAGATGCTTTGTGCGTACATCCACCAGGGTTGCAGGTGATCAAAACCCGTCAGGAAGCGCGTGAAATTCTGGTACACCAGCACCGCGCGCACGAAGTCCCAGCCCGCCGTGAATCCCGCCGCGATATACCAGGGCACGATGCCGAGCAGCGCCAAGGCGAGGCCGCGGATGGGCGCCATGCGCCAGGCTTCCTTGGCTATCCAGGTCATGCGCGCGCCGATCCTGTGGCCTTCACGCATGGCCGGCTGGACGTTCAGGAACGCGGCCAGAATTACTTCGATGGCCATGACCGGTAGCGTAATCGCAAGTCCCACTGGACCCTTCGCGGCGGTGGCCAGCAGCACACCCAGCCACAGCTCCCAAGGGAAACCGCGCCGCTTGGGGTCCGTGCGAAGGCGCACGAAGCCGGTCAGGGCGATGAGCGTGCCCAGAATCAGCAGGCTGTCGGATTGGGCGGTGAAGAAGTTGTAGAGAATCGCCGGCAACGCCGCAGCGGTGAGCGCCAATAGCCAACGCGGCCATTGCGGGAACAGGTCTTTCTGCAGGCGCGCGAGCCATAGCAACCACAGCAGGAAGCCGATGTATCCCGGCAGACGGATGGCAGCGGTGAGCGGCAGACCGGCGAGTGCGCCCAGGATGCCGAGCCAGAAATACAGTGGCGGATATTCGATGTACGGCACACCGTTCTTGATGGGAATCAGCCATTCGCCGCGCGCCAGCATCTCGCGCACGGCTTCGGCGAAACGCGGCTCCATGGACGGCACCGGCCCGTGGTTGAACAGCGCAAACGCATAGATCACGCCGAGCACGATCAGCAGCCAGTGCAACGGGTCGAGTTTCTTGAGCGTGTGCATGCAGGCCGCATCATACCAAGTTGTGCCATCATCGCCGCCGTGAACTACCGCCATGCCTATCACGCCGGCAATTTCGCCGACATCATGAAACACAGCGTGCTGGTAGTGCTGCTGGATGCGCTCAAGCGCAAAGCCGCGCCCTGGTGTTATTTTGATACGCACGCCGGCGGCGGCATCTACGATCTCAGAAGCGAAGCAGCAGCCAGGACCGGTGAAGGCGCCGGCGGCATCGGCCGCCTGTGGTCCGCCCGCGGCACGGCTCCCGCCGCGGTGACGCAATTGTGCAACGTCATTACTGGCATCAATAATGGGGGTGCCACCTCTGCGTGTCCGCGCCGCTATCCCGGTTCACCGGTCGTGGCCGCAGGTCTGGCGCGTGCCCAGGACCGTCTGGTATTGGCGGAACTGCATCCCCAGGAAGAGCGTTTGTTGCGGGACTATTTCTACGGCGACCGGCGCGTGGCGGTACATGGACGTGACGGCTACGAAATGCTCACGGCATTGGTACCGCCAGCCGAGCGGCGCGGATTGGTGCTCATGGATCCGCCGTTCGAGAAACCCGATGAATTCGTGCAGATGCTTGCGGCTTTGAAGAATGCCTACGCGCATTGGCCCACGGGTATTTATGCGCTCTGGTATCCGCTGAAAGAAGTCACGGTGGTGAAGCGTTTCGAGCGCGCGCTGACGCAGTCGAGGATTCACCGCATCTTGCTCGCGGAATTCCGTATCGCTCCGGCAGGCAATCCCGGCTTTTACGGCTGCGGCATGGCGTTGATCAATCCGCCTTGGCAGAGCGAACAGAACATCGGCAGCACTCTGAACTTTCTAAAAAATATTTTGGCGCCGGACACCGGCAGTTACACGATCCGCTGGCTGGCCGGGGAATAATTTTCCGAACCATTGACAAATGACTTTTGGTCAATTATAAATGACCAGAAGTCAACAAGGAGACCTGCCATGTCTATTACCACTCGGGCCGTGACGGATACGCAGAAACAGGCGCGGCGCGCGGATATCCTCAAGGTCGCCATGGCGCGTTTCGACGCGTTGCCGTACGACGCGCTCACCATGGATCGCATCGCGGCCGACGCGGACGTGGCCAAGGGCACCTTGTATCTGTATTTTCACAGCAAGGAAGAAGTGTTCCTCGCGCTTTACGAGCAAGAACTCGAGCGCTGGTTTGACGAACTTGATGCCGGGCTGGAAAAGAACAGCCAGAACGCGAGCTTCGACAGCGTCGTGCAACTCATGAGCGATTCGTTGGAAGACCGTCCGGCTTTCCTGAGGCTTATCGCCATATTGCACACAGTGCTGGAGCGCAACGTGGATCACGCCACCGTGCGACGTTTCAAGACCAGACTCAAGGAACGGGTACTGCACACCGGGGC
>JBOIAY010000188.1:0-6250 GCA_050739255.1 Gammaproteobacteria bacterium | reverse complement strand
ACCGGTTCCAATTCCACCGCGCATGCGGTGGCGTTGACGCGTCTTGCCCAGGTGCGGGGCGCCGCCGCAGCGCTGGCCGTAGTGCCGTATTACAACAAACCCACCCAGGAAGGGCTCTACCGGCATTATTGTGCGATTGCCGAAGCGGTCTCCCTGCCCGTGATTCTTTACAATGTCCCGAGCCGCACGGTGGCGGATCTGCTGCCGGAGACTGTTGAGCGCTTGGCGCCGATTCCCAACATCATCGGCATCAAGGAAGCCAGCGGTATACTGGAACGTCTGGACGAACTCCGCCGCCGCTGTGGTGAGGATTTTCTGCTCCTGAGCGGTGACGACGCCACCGCCATGGAATTCATGCTTCAAGGCGGCAAGGGCGTGATCTCCGTGACCGCCAATGTAGCGCCAAAACTCATGCACGCCATGTGTGCTGCCGCGCGCGCCGGTGATCGCAAGAAAGCCGAGATACTCAACCAGCGGCTTGCTACACTGCACACGCATCTGTTCCTGGAAAGCAACCCGATACCGGTGAAATGGGCGCTTGCTCAGATGGGGCGCATACCGGCGGGCATCCGCTTGCCGCTGACGCCGCTGGCTGCGGCTCACCATGCCAGTCTGCGTGCCGCGTTGCGTTCCGTAGGGGCACTGTAATTACTTTGGATTAAATTTGGATAAATACGCATGACCAGATTGTTTGGAATTCCAATCTTGCTGCTGGCAATCGGTGTGGCCGGCTGCAGCACGCTCGCTTGCGGCGATCCGCACCCGTATATCAATAGTTCGGCGCGTCCGTCGCTCCAGGCACCCGTGGGTTTGAGTGTGCCGGCTCCTGATCCAAACTATGCGATTCAGGGCATCACCCCGAATGTAAACAAGCGTACGGATAGGGACGCGGCGGGCGTCTGTTTGATCAATCCGCCACAACTCATAAGCGCACAACCGGCAGCGGCGTCCAAGACGTCCACAGCGAAACCGAAGAGTGGTCCGGTGCCCGCGCCCGGGACGGGGCAGCCTGCAGTGCAACCGGGCAGTAAGCCAAAGACACCACCCGCGATGGCAGGCACGATGGCCCCGCCGTTCGCGGTTGCGGCTCCCAGGGTACATGGGGTAACCTCCGGCGCCTTTTGACAGATGGTTGTGCACAGAATTGCTGAATTGCGTGGGTTATCCGAGCACGCGTGCTGGAAATTTTTTAAGGGCGTCTAACAAAATGCGTATTGGCGACAAATCCCCCCGCACGAAGCGCGCTTCCCCCCTTTCGTAAAGGGGGGGTAGGGGAGATTTCAGCAACATCTGGCATTCATTCGGGTTATTGTGTTAAACGCTGTAAGTTAATGTGGAGAGGTGTCCGAGCGGTCTAAGGAGCACGCCTGGAAAGCGTGTATACGTCTAAAGCGTATCGCGGGTTCGAATCCCGCCCTCTCCGCCAGAGTTGGAACGGTGCGCATGCATTCTGTTGTGGGGGCCTTAAAACGTCGTTGGAAAGACAAAGCCTGAATGTGATAGGCAGAGTCTCTGCTCTCATGCTCACGTGTGGCTTTTGGAAGAAACGGGGGAGCGGCGAGCGGTCTCTTTTGTGGGGGGCAAGTTCACGGTCTCTTCAAATCGCATCTTTCGTGTTTCCTGTAGCCGTTCTGTCCGCTTCGACGCACTTCCTCCATGTGCGCATGAAAAACGGACAGATCACTGCGACAATTCATGGCAGATTATGTGTTCCTAACAGTTCCCGGGCCGATGTTTTCCAAGCTGGACTGGGCGTGGTTCCATTGCTCAATGGCAGCCTGCGCCGGCTCCTTCGCGACGACAAGCTGTGAACCCCGTCAGGCCCGGAAGGGAGCAGCGGCAGCAGTGGCCTCGTGTGCCGGGGTGCAGCTGACGCAGGTTGCCACCTTAAATCCTCGGCGGGCGCAGGCTTTTCGCCCCGTCGGGCTAGATGCGGCAGATCAATACTAACCTGCCGCTCGCAGCGGTTCTATCTCATCAAGGCCAGGCAATTCATGCAGCGCGTGCCACAAGTCGAGGGCGGCCTGCATAGCCAGCCACGAATCCGGCGTGGTGTTCAGCAAGCGGCCCAAACGAGCGGCCATTTCCGGCGAGAGCGCGCGCTTTTCGTGCAGCAGCTCGCTCACCGTCAGGCGCGACACACCCAAACGCTCGGCAAAGTCAGCCTGCGTCATGTTGAGCGCCGGCAGCACATCTTCGCGCAAAACAGCTCCCGGATGGGTGGGCCTGCGGTTTATGTCTCTTAGACTGTTACGCATCAGTGATAATCCTCCAGATCAACGTGTACGGCGTCTTTCCCGTCAAAACGGAACGTCAAACGCCAGTTACCCGATACACTCACTGCATACGCGCCCCGGCGCTTGCCTTGCAGCCGGTGGAATCCGTACCCCGGCAGGCGCATATCCTCAGGCCGGACGGCCGCGTCCAGGCGGTCCAGCATTCGCTCAAGCCGTGGCGCGAACTGGGCCGGGATGCCTCGGTAGTCACTGCGAGTGAAAAACCGCTTCAACCCGCGATGCCGGAATGAACGTATCATGTCATGTACTGGATTACAGTGTACGCCAGTGGATTACAGTGGACAAGGGGGGGCTAGGCCTGCCGTAAGCCAATCGGCACGCTTTCAGCCTTTGCAGCCATGCAGTGCTGCTGCCATTTATCCATGAGCTTCGTGCGCCGCTCGAATAGGTCAGAGCGCGCATAGGCTGCGACAGTCTTGTCATGCCCGGCGTGGGCGGTTTCCATGACGGCGCTCGGGGTATTTGTCCGCTCGGCGGCCCAATCACGGAAGCTGCTTTGAAAGCTATGCGGAACTCCTGTTAAAGCCTCTTCAAATCGCATCTTTCGTGTCTCCTGTAGCCGTTCTGTCCGCTGCATGACGCACCTCCTCCATGCGCGCATGAAAACCGGATAGATCACTGCTACAATTCCTGGCAGATTATGTGTTCCTAACAGTTCCCGGGCCGATGTTTTCCAAGCTGGACTGGGCGTGGTTCCATTGTTCAATGGCAGCCTGCGCCGGCTCCTTCGCGACGACAAGCTGTGAACCCCGTCAGGCCCGGAAGGGAGCAGCGGCAGCAGTGGCCTCGTGTGCCGGGTGCAGCTGACGCAGGTTGCCACCTTAACCCTACAGCGGGTTCAGACTGCTTGCCGCGTCTGCTAAAGTAGCTTGGCGTCTGCATGACGCCGTCAGTCCAAACTTATTCAGGCGACCCATGTCCTATCAGGTCCTGGCCAGAAAATGGCGCCCGCACAATTTTGCGGAGGTGGTGGGCCAGGAGCACGTACTCAAGGCGCTCATTAACGCCCTGGATCACAATCGGCTGCACCATGCGTTTCTGTTCACCGGTACCCGTGGCGTGGGCAAGACCACGATCGCGCGCATTCTGGCGAAATCCCTGAACTGCGAGAAGGGCGTCAGTTCGCAACCCTGCGGCGTGTGCAGCGCCTGTGTGGAGATTGACGAAGGCCGCTTTGTGGACCTCATCGAAGTGGATGCGGCCTCGCGCACCAAGGTGGATGACACCCGCGATCTACTGGATAACGTGCAGTACGCACCCAGCCGCGGACGATACAAGGTGTATCTGATTGACGAAGTCCACATGCTTTCCACACATTCCTTCAATGCGTTGTTGAAAACACTGGAGGAGCCGCCGCCGCATGTGAAGTTCCTGCTGGCCACCACGGATCCGCAGAAGCTGCCGGTAACGGTGCTATCGCGGTGTTTGCAGTTCAATTTGAAACGTCTGCCCGTGAGCCTGATTCAGGGGCATCTCAAACATATTCTCGAAGCTGAAAAAATTTCCCAGGAAGCGGCGGCCGTGACGCTGATTGCGAATGCCGCGGACGGTAGCCTGCGGGATGCCTTGAGCTTGCTGGACCAGGCTATCTCCTACGGCGGCGGTACACTCCGCGAATCTGATGTGCGCGCCATGTTGGGCAGCATCGAGCAGACCCACGTGCGAGCCTTGCTGGAAGCGGTGGCGAACAAAGACGGTAATACCCTGCTTGAGACCGTGGCGAAACTGGATGAACAGGCGCCGGATTATGAACTGGTGCTGGACGATTTGGCTTCGTTCCTGCAGCGTCTGACGCTGATACAGGCGGTGCCCGAGGTAGCAACACAATTCAGCGATGCCGAGGCTCTTCAAGCATTGAGCGCACAGATGAGTCCGGAAGACGTGCAGCTTTGTTACCAGATTATTTTGCTGGGCAAGCGTGATTTGCCGTTGGCGCCTTCGTCGCGCGGCGGTTTCGAAATGACCCTGTTGCGCATGCTGGCATTTGCGCCACAAGCACAGCTGATGGGCGTGAACGATGCTTCGATTGCCACAGCCGTGCGTCCCGCACAGACTGTCCCAAGTGGCGCTCCCAAATCTGGCGTCACAGCCGTGAAGAACACACCGCCGACAGGGAAGACTGCGCAACCATGGAAAGAACCGGACTGGATGGGTCTGGTGGAATGTCTCGATATCAAGGGTGCCGCGCAACAACTGGCGCTCAACTGCGTGTATCGGCGCCGCGAGGGCAATGTCTTGCACCTGGAGCTGGATGCCTCACACGAACACATGGCCACGGGTCAATTGGTGAAGCGCATGCAGGAGTCCCTGTCGCGCTACTATGGTGAAACCCTGAATGTTCATATTGAATCCGGATCGGGTAATCTCGACACACCGGCCAAACTCGATGAGCGCCGCCAGGCGGAACGCCTGAAATCGGCCCAGCAGGCCATCGTCGCTGATCCGAACGTACGCGCTTTGTGCGAAACGTTCGGTACACAGGTGAACCCGGAATTGGTTAAACCCGCTGATTGATACAGAGGTAAATGCAAGATGAAAGGTGGATTAGGCGGCCTGATGAAACAGGCCCAGCAATTGCAGGAAAACATGCAGAAAACCCAGGAGGAGCTGGCGCGCATGGAGGTCACCGGACAGGCTGGCGGCGGCATGGTGAGTGTGGTGATGACCGGGCGACACGAAGTTCGCCGCATCGTCATTGATCCGAAACTCATGAGTGACGACAAGGAAATGCTGGAGGATCTCATCGCGGCGGCGGTGAACGATGCGGTCAACAAGGTTGAGACCGTCACCCGGGAACGTTTCTCTGGACTGACGGCGGGAATGCCGTTGCCCGGTGGCATGAAGCTGCCGTTCTGACCAGAACCTATCTCAAAACTGCTGCGCTGGGCATAACTTTGTTGCGTGTCGGCTCGAAATGGCCGCTCCCGGCGCCACGCTTCGCGTGGCGCCCCTGCCTCCCGCGGCACTTGTACATCCCTGTACATAGCTCACATACTGGCGTGTACACTCCGCTTTCTCGCCGCCACGGTACGCCGCATGCGGTGTACCGGTCTGCTTGCGCTCGCGACGTTTTGAAATAGGTTCTAAACATGGCTTACACACCGTTATTACAACAACTGATAGACGCGTTACGCTGCTTGCCGGGAGTTGGTCCAAAATCGGCACAGCGCATGGCATTTCATCTCTTGGAGCGCAATCGAGAGGGCGCACTGGCACTTGCACGGGCACTGGAGAACGCAGTCAGCGGTATCCATCACTGCGAACGCTGCCGTATGCTCACCGACAAGCCGCTGTGCGAAATCTGCGCCTCGCCGAGGCGCGATGCGGCGCTGCTGTGCGTGGTGGAGACCCCCGCGGACGTGTATGCCGTTGATACAGCGACTGGTTTTCGCGGGAAATATTTTGTGCTCATGGGCCATCTTTCGCCCCTGGACGGCATCGGTCCGGAGGAGCTGGGCTTGCAGCAACTGGAGGCGCGCCTGACCGAGGGCGGCATCACCGAATTGATACTTGCCACCAATCCCACGGTGGAGGGTGAGGCTACGGCGCACTACGTGGCGGAGCTGGCGCGCGCACGCGGCATCCGTGCCACGCGCATTGCGCATGGTGTGCCGCTGGGCGGCGAACTGGAGTTCGTGGACGGCGGCACACTATCGCATGCATTCAGCGGCCGGCAGGATGTTCGATAAGGAGTAAGCGTGGAAAACTGTTTGTTCTGCAAAATGGTGCAGGGTGAGATCAAACCGGACATCGTTATGGAAACAGATGATCTGATTGCGTTCCGCGACATCAACCCCCAGGCGCCCGTTCACATTCTGGTGGTGCCGCGCAAACACATCAGCACACTCAATGATCTTACGTCAGCCGATACGGAACTTATTGGCAAGCTGGTATTGACAGCGCGCGAGATCGCACAACAGCAAGGTATCGCTGTCTCGGGTTACCGGCTGGTG
>JBOIAY010000187.1:0-3892 GCA_050739255.1 Gammaproteobacteria bacterium | reverse complement strand
CATAGGTCACGGTTGCGGCCCCCACGCCAAAGCCAATCACCAGCACCATAAGTGCCGTCAAGCCGACGTTATGTTTAAGGCTCCGGACGGCCTCCGAAAGGTAATACGCGAGCACGCACGCCTCTCCTCTTTGTTAGCCCGTCGTCATCACGGATCGTGTCAGCCTTTGGATGTTTTTTCAGACCGTCTATTAGTGCTTCGCCTGAACTTAGCGATGAAATACGGCTCCCAAGTTCTCCCGCCATCGTCGGACGAAGATTCCTCGAAACAAGATGAAGTGGCAGTAATGTGAGACCAGACTGCACGAAGCAACGCCACTCGCCCGTGAAAAAGTTCTTGGTCGTAGAACTCACCGCGTCCATTCTTGAATTCACCATACATTGGCTGGCCGAGCAAACCATCGCTGCTGGTAGCGAAGGTCTTGTTCCATTGGCCGGTTTGGGGGTCATAGAGGAATAGCACAAGAGCTTGAAGGTGACCGGCCATACCTTTTGCCTCGATCTCCTCCAATTGCGCGCGACCAGCCCAGACCTTGTGGACGACCGCTGTACCCTCGAAATTGTTCCAATGATTGACGCCGGCAGATCGGTGCAGTGTTTTAATATGCACGGTCCACGATCCGAGGTTGAAGTTCATATCGCCTTGGCCGTTGTGCACCGGGCTAGCGAACGCTAAGGCAGGCAACAAATACGCCACGAAACCGATTAGCAGCGGGCGCATGAATGAGTACAAACTCATAGTGTTCTCCTCGAATCGTTCTGAAGGCATTGAGCCACCCCGGATATTCCCGGGTGGTTGGTTTGGGTCAGGCAGCCTCGGTGCGCAGCCGATCGGATAGTTCCCTGAGTTTTGTGGAAGGCCACGTTATACAGCCTGTGCCACACGGATCATCGTTTCTATAAGCTGCCGGGCTGACCACAGGTGGCGAGGTGCGGCCAACTCCGGTCAGTCGCCGCCTCTGTTAGCTCGCCGGATAGCTGTCGTCCGAGCTTTTACCAATTGCAGATCAGTCGCCCCTCGTCGCTACCGCAGGTGGCACGTTGGCGGCACGCAGCGAGGGGGTCCAGTACGGCAAGTTGATCCAGCACCCACCGCGCAATCGCGCTGGTGGGTAGGTACGACCAAGGCATCCGATCAAGCTGGTAGTGATGCATCAGGTACAAATTGATGCCGAAGGCAAGCAGCATGCCGATCGCGACGCCAGAGGTTCGTCTGCGTGGTCTGGCGGCCAAGTTGGGCGTGATCTCGGCAAAGAGCAGTGTCGCTCTACCAACTCTCACGAAGCGTCAATCGTCGAACTGCCGCGACTCAGGTACCGCCGGGCAGTCCCCGACGGGCGTTCTGCTATTTTCCGTGCCCCTCCCCCGATCAAGGATCCAGCACTCGCCGAGCGTCGAGCAATAACACACTTTGGAAACCAACCCCGTCCGTTGCGCGGCGAGGAAACGCGTGAAGTCCGTATTATTGTTGAACTTGATCCATACCAGTTGTTCGCCTGGGGGAAACACGTAGCCGTTGAGAGTGCTTTGCTGATACTTCATCGTGCACAGGTGAAATGCATGGATCACCCCGTTCCAGTCATGCTGGGGCTTGCCGTCGACAAACACCTGCACACTCTCGATCATCGCTGGCCCGACGCCTTTGTTGATCCAGAGGAACTCCGATGCGTTGCCGCTGTACCTCGCCAAGAGAAAGGGCCACACCTGTGCGCGTACCTGCTCGCGCTGGATGTAGGCGGTGTAACCCCCGACAATCAGCGCAAACAGGCCGATTAGCGAGGCGATGGTGGCCGCCACCGCATCCCAGCGAACCATTCGCAAATTCGCCGTACGCGACGTCTCATCCAGATTTGATGGCGATTCGGACATCCGTGATCTGTCCTTCCGGCCGCCGGTGAAAAACGCGTCAAGCTTGTCTTCGTAGGCGTGATAACCGATGAAATCGTACGGATCTTCGCGCGTCTGCGTCGCCAGCACCACTGATTTCTGGGTGTGCTCGCGGCACACGGTCTGGTCAAAAATCAATGCCAATTGATCCAACGCGTCCGCCACGACTACATGGTGAACGTGGCGGTGCTTCAGTCCGTGGCAGAAACTCCTTTTGCCCATGGGGGTCGCCATCGTTAGGACGGAATTCGTCCGTCTGGTTCCCAGCGGCATTGTGGAACAACAACTGCGCGGCCGCAGGTCATCCGCAGTCCCGCTGCCCAAGATTGTCGCTACCAGCCTTCCCGAAACAGGACACTTGCCACAGACACCTCAGGGTCGGTTACTGTCGAGCAGAAAGCTTGTTGTCCTGCCCGTTCGGGTCGTTTGACGAAAGCGTTACCACCCGATGCGCTTTGCGAGTTGGTTGGTGCCGTTTTGGTGCAACACTACTGCGCTGACTTTGCCTTGTGGGTCGCGCTTGAAGCTGAGTTGCGCATCCACCACCGTGAGAAAGAACTCGTCCCTCGCACTGGGATAGATTGGAAAGGATGGTTGCCCGGTCAACTGGGCCATCAGTTGACCTTTGTCGAAGGTGACGTTCAGAACCACATTGGGCGACAGTTGGTAGCGCCCGATGTATTGCTGAAGCGTCGCCGTATCGAGATGAATCGCGTGGTGCCCGGCAGGCTTTTCGATGATGGTCGTATCGAGTTTCGGGGCAAGCATGATGTGGCCGCTCTGATGAATCATCAATGATTCCACCTTGCCATCTTTGCCTCGGTGAAAATCGATACGGATATCGGTGATCTTGGCGAAAAATGCATCCTTGGCAGTGGGGAAAATCGGGAAGGCACCTTGGCCGGTCGCCTGCGCGTACAGCTGGTCGTGCTCGCGAAATATATGCAGCATGAATTTGGAAGCGATCTGGTACTGACCCGGATAGGCGTCCAGCTGTTGCGGCGACATGGCAATGGTCTTTTCCGCCGGCGCGAGCGGTGTATCGGGCAGCATTATGGCGAAGCCCAAGTCGTCCACGGACTGCGCTATGTTGGTCAGGATGACCACACCGTGCCGCCCGTCGGTGGTGAATCCTATGAAACTGGCGTAGCCGCCGGTCATCCCGTTGTGCCAGACGACGTTGCTCTCGCTGCCGTGACCTGTCACCCAAGCCAGGCCGACGCCTTCATTTTTATTCATGACGCGGCGTGGCTGGTGGGCGAGTTGCATCGCTCTCTGCAAGGTGCTTGTACAATCCCCCATATTGGCTTCGAGATAACGCAACATGTCCGCGCCGGTGCTATTGATCGCGCCGGCGCCAGCGAGCACGCCGAAATGCCAGGGTTCGGCGGGTTTTCCGAACTCGTCATGCCCCATGGCCCAATGGCCTGTCAGCGGCTCGCTCAGCGTCGCGCGGGTCGAGGACATGCCGAGCGGTTGCAGAATCTTTTTTTGTAGCAGCGCGGCATACGACATGCCGGCCTGTTGTGCAAGCGCATCGCCTAGTAGACCGAAGCCAAGGTTGGAGTACTCATAGGCGCTGCCGGGATCGCGGGGCAGCACATATCCCGCCAGAAATGCCTTCAACTTGGCGGCGTCGTAATCGGCATAGGGATCCTGGGGATCGGCGGCGGGATCAAGATTGCCGGGCAGTCGTGGCAGTCCTGAATATTGCGTAGCCAATTCGCCAAGTGTGATCTGCTTGCCATCGCGCGGCCACAGTTTGTATGTGGGCAACAGCTTCGCGACCGGTGTGTCCAGTTTCAGGTTGTCTTGATCCACGGCTTCCGCCAGCAGGGTAGCGGTGAAGGTCTTCGTGACCGAGCCGATTTGGAACATTGTGTCAGCATCCGGCGCCTTGCCGTTGCCCAATTTGCCGAAGGTGTAGACGTGACTTCGGTCGCCATCGACCACGGCCACCACGATCGCTGGATATTCGCCGTCGGCGATGCGAGCTGTAATTGCTT
>JBOIAY010000186.1:0-11121 GCA_050739255.1 Gammaproteobacteria bacterium | reverse complement strand
CCGGAAACCGATACGCGGCTTGCGCATACCTACTCGGACCGGAATCTGCGGCCGAAGAATGTCTTGAAACGGGCTTTGCTGAAGGAACTGGGTCTGCCCATTCGGTCCGGCATTCCTTTGCTGGGTTTCGTGGGACGACTGGTCGAACAGAAGGGCATTGATGTCCTGTTGGCGGCCTTGCCCAGCTTGATGCAATTTGCCTTGCAGATCGTGGTGCTGGGCAGCGGCGAGCGCAAATACGAACAGGCGCTCGGGCAAGCTGTGGCGTTGTATGCGGACCGGCTCGCGGCGCGCCTGGTTTTCGACGAAGCGCTGGCCCACCGGATTTATGCCGGTGCGGACATGCTGCTGATGCCATCCCGGTTCGAACCGTGTGGATTGAGTCAGCTTTATGCCATGCGCTACGGTACGGTTCCCATCGTGCATGCCACTGGAGGGCTGGCCGATACCGTGACGGATGTGAGCGCGAAAAATGTCGCCACCGGCACCGCGACCGGCGTGTGTTTTTCGCCGCTCAGTTCGGAGCACATGCTGCACGCAGTGGAGCGCGGATTGGAATTATTTCATCAGAAAGGTCGCTGGCATTCCCTGATAAAAACTGGCATGCGGCAGGATTTTTCCTGGATAGCAAGCGCGCGGCAATATGTTGCCGTGTACGAAACCGCTGTGCAACGGCGTTCCGGCAGCCCTTGAGGCTGAGGCTTCGCGGAATTGCACGCTGCGATCTGTTCAGAATGATGCCGTCGGATGACCGTTACGCGACTTGTACTGTGAAGTCGGTGCCTTCCCAGTGTCCTGCCTGTGGCCAGAAAAACGTGAACACGCATTGCGCACCGGGTTTGAGTTTGGCGGTGGGTAGATCCGCGTAGTGGATGCCCACACCCGAGTTTTGGGTGGGCGTGTCATGCGTGCTGCGCCAGCCATCCATGCTCCAGTGCACCTTGGCGGTGGTGAGGGTCTCGATCCGCAGGGTGCATCCGGCTGGTATTCCTCTCAGTTTGTGGTTGAACCGCCAGATTTCGAGCTTCGAGTGGGTCTTGTTCTTCACGTAACGCTCCACCGGCTGCGGCGGCATGTCGAACACGCGTTCTTCGCGCAGAGAACGCCTTAGCTTCACGTATTCCGCGTGTGCCCACACCAGCGGCATCGCAGAACCGGAAGGTTTGCCGAAGAACAGTTCTTTGCGGGGAATATCCCGCGTATCCCAGACCTGTTCGGGGAGCATCCCGCCGGGGCTCGCGAACGCGCTCATGGTGCGCGCCAGGCGCTCGGCCACTGCGCGCCGCCCGGCCGCGAGCTCATAGTGAGCGCGCTCCCCGGTCAGCAGCGGCCAGACGCGACCGTGGCCGGTGCCGTCAAACGGCGAACCGTCCGAGTGTTCGCCGTAGCCATCGTCGTTATAACGATGCCAGCACGGACCGGCGGGGGTGTCCACCTTGAGTAGTGCGTCCACTACCTTGACGGTGTTGACGATACGCGGATCATTCGCGGCCCGCAGACCCAGGCGCACCAGTGCAAGCGCATCCGGGCTGACAATTTGCGCGACAGGTTGCTGGCTCTGGCCCGGCGGCCGGTTCTTGATGGGCACAAAACCATGAACCGGTGACGCCGCGCCACATTCCTCTGGCGGTGCGATGCGCACGTAATAGCCTTCCACGCCGGTTTTGCGGCTGAGCGCGGTGTTGGTGACGTAGGTCCATTGCTCGATGTGGTCGTTCCAGGTATCGGCGAGTTCCCGCAGATAGGTAGCAGTGCGCGGTGCGCGCTGGGTATCGGCTAGTTCGGCGGCCACCAGCAGCGCCGCCACCGTTACCGCCAGCGTGAAAGGCGAATAGCCGCCATCTTCTTCCCAGCGATCTTGCTGGGTCACCGGTCCGTTGCATGCGAGGTAACTTGCCGCTTTGAGCGTCATTGGCCAGAAGCGCTTGAGGTCCTTGCCGGACAAGGTACCTTCACGATGCGCGAGATCAATCAGCAGAATCGGAAACGCGGTTTCATCCAGCTGGATGCCGTTCCAGTAGTGCAGGCCGGTCATCCACATATTCTGCGGCCAGTGTCCATCGGATTCCTGTGTGGTTTGCAGATAGCCCAGAATCCGGCGCATGTCCGCCTGCGCACCGCCTGCAAGCAAGCCGCCCGCGGATTCGACCAGATCCCTGGGCCAAGCCAGATGGTAGCCGCCGAGATCGTTGTCGCTTTTGGCAAAGCCCCAGGGAACCGAGAGGCTGGCGATCAATGCGCCGCGGAAGAGCTTGGATTCGTGCGTGCGCAGCACATTCATGCTGATGCGATAGGCATTGTTCTTCCCATCGTGATCCTCTTCAAGCTCCTGCAGGGACTTGTGCCAAGTGCGCCATTCGCGCAAGTACAGGGCCGCGGCGGAATCATATCCATCCATCAAACTCGCGAGTACTTTATTCCCGGCTTCAAAGGGGTCGTGCCCGAATCCCAATGCAAGTACGAACGCGCCTCCGCAGGCTTGCAGATCAATCTCGCCGCACAGCGCCACATTGCCGTTTTCGGCCCGGTTGTAGTTCCGGGTCAGCCGCTTGTTGCGAACCAGATCCTGCCAGGCGTCCGAGGCGCCGACGAAACCGGCGCTGCCCTTGAGCCAGGGCACGGAACAGGCGAGCGCCAGGGCATAACCGTTACGCTGGGCAAACAACATGGGTATGCCCTTGTATTCATCCACCCATGCGGTATTGCCCCATCCCTGGTTGCCAAGATGCGGCGCACACAGCGCGTACAGGTGATAGTCGCCCAATTTTCCCTTGAGCGGTGTGAAGTGGGTTTTCTGCAGCAGCACGTTCCGCAGAGGATCGGCAAGAATTTCCTTCTCGATGCGATAACGGCCGGATTCGCAGGTGTTGATCAGCCGGTACAATGGAACATGGTCCGGTGGATATTCCAGCTTGGAGGTCGCATGACGTTTCTCTTCCGAAAAGAATTCATGTCCGTCCGTGACAATCAGACCGAGATCACGAGTGCAGGGACTGTCAAGCCGGGGAAAATAGACCTCGTTCAGGATGCCGTGACTTAGCGTAAACCAGATCAGGCTGCAGGAATTCAAGGAGGTGCCGACGCCACTCTTGGCGCTGGAGGTCCAGCGCGGCGTGGAGCCCGGCCAGCCGGGTGCATAAATTACAGATTTATTCATAAACAATCCTCGTCAATTGTCTGTTCTTCAACAGTCATGCCATGTTGTCGGTGCGGACTGCATCAATGTGGCAACTCGAGCACTACCTCGATCTCATCCGCACCATGATATTCTAACGCGTTTTCGAATCAACCTGGTGATGGTTTCGTGCAGCTGGAGTGTGTCAAATAGAACCAAACCTTGAATAGTTCATTTTAACGGCTTGCGATATGCAGAATACCAGTGCAGATGCAGCGAGTGTTTACCGGGACTATTGACAAACACCTGAATTGAAAGTGATTAAAGGTTATAATTCGCCAGAACGGCCAGGAAGTCTCCAGAAATTGACCTAAGGAGTCGCTGAGTTATTCGTCATACCCGCGAAACTTGTCCCCGACCTGATTGGCGAGCGGGTATCCAGGTGCTTGATAATTCTGGATTCCCGCCGGAGCCCGTCCCCGCGCAGGCAGGGGCGGAAATGACGGAATGAGATTGATTAGGATTTCTCCAACTGTTATTGCAAAGCAGAGGTGAATAATGCAGCTTGGCATGATTGGTTTGGGACGCATGGGCGCGAGCATGGTGCGGCGGCTCATGAAGGATGGCCATGATTGCGTGGTGTATGACATGCATCCAGAAGCGGTCAAACAGTTGCAGACGGATGGCGCATCCGCAACCACATCCCTTGAAGACCTCGTCAGCCAACTGACGCAGCCACGGGCGATATGGATGATGGTGCCGGCAGCGGTGGTGGGCGACACGGTTACCGCACTCACCAAGGATTTGTTGTCGCCTGGGGATATTCTCATCGATGGCGGCAATTCCCATTATCACGATGATCTCGCGCGTTCCAAGTACCTGGAGCCCATGGGCATCCATTACGTGGATGTGGGCACCAGCGGCGGAGTGTGGGGACTGGAGGAAGGTTTCTGTCTGATGATCGGCGGCGAAGACGAGATCGTTGCGCACCTGGATCCCGTGCTTGCATCGCTGGCGCCGGGCATCGGCATCACACCACGCACGCCGGGTCGGGAGAAAATGCCGGGTACCGCCGAAAAAGGTTATTTGTACTGCGGCCCGAGCGGTGCCGGCCACTTCGTGAAAATGGTTCACAATGGCATCGAGTACGGCATCATGGAAGCCTATGCCGAAGGACTGAATATCCTGGGTCATGCCAACGCCGGCAAGCACAAACAGATTGTCAACGCGGAGACTTCACCTTTGGAAACTCCCGGGAACTATCTGTATGACTTCAAGCTGGAGGACGTGGCCGAGGTATGGCGGCGCGGCAGCGTGATCCGCTCCTGGCTGCTGGATTTGAGCGCGCATGCGCTGTTGGAAGATCCGAAACTCAAGAATTTCCGCGAGCAAGTGTCCGATTCGGGCGAAGGGCGCTGGACGCTTCAGGCCTCCATTGACACCTCGGTACCGGCGCCGGTATTGAGTGCTGCCCTGTACGCACGCTTCAGCTCACGCGGCGAGGACGATTTCGCCAACCGGCTGCTGTCCGCTATGCGCAAGGAATTTGGCGGTCACGCCGCCGGGAAAACCGGGAAGGCAGTTAAATAATGTCGGCCGCGCCGGCTTCCAACGCACTGGTGTTGTTCGGCGCCAGCGGCGATCTTTCCAGCAAGATGTTGTTTCCTGCTTTGCAGGCCATGGTCAAGCGCGGCCGTCTCGATGTGCCGGTCATCGGCGTCGCCCGCGCCGGCTGGAATCTGGAGCAGTTGCGCGCGCATGTCCGCGACAGCTTGCAGCAGCACGGCAAGCTGGATGAGCAGGCGTTCACGAAGCTTTCGGGCCTGTTGCGCTATGTGGATGGCGATTACCGCGAAGCGGCGACCTTCGACAAACTCCAGCAAGAACTCAAAGCTGCGAAACATCCGCTGCATTACCTGGCCATTCCGCCCGCGATGTTTCCCGTGGTGGTGGAGGGCTTGGGAAAAATTGGCGCGACGGCTGGGGCAAGGGTGGTGGCGGAAAAACCCTTCGGGCGGGATCTGGCTTCGGCCCAGGCTCTCAACCGGACCTTGCTCAGCGTCTTCAGCGAAGATTCGATTTTCCGCATTGACCATTATCTGGGCAAGGAGACGGTGCTGAATCTGTCCTATTTCCGCTTCGCCAACAGCTTTCTGGAGCCCATCTGGAACCGCAACTATATAAAGAGTGTGCAGATCACCATGGCGGAGCGCTTTGGCATCGGCAGCCGCGGCAAGCTCTACGACGCCATCGGCGCGATCCGGGACGTGGTGCAGAACCACATGCTGCAGGTGGTGGCGATCCTGGCGATGGAGCCGCCAATCGGCGAAGGCAGCGAAGCTGTGCGCGATGAGAAAGTGAAGGTCTTCAGGGCCATTCGTCCGCTTACCGGCCACAGTCTGGTGCGCGGCCAGTATCGCGGCTACCGCGACGAGAAGGATGTGGACCAGAAATCCCAGGTAGAGACGTTCGCAGCCATGCAACTGCACCTGGATTCCTGGCGCTGGGAAGGCGTTCCGTTTTTCATCCGCGCGGGCAAATGCCTGGCGGTGACCGCCACCGAGGTGCTGGTGGAGCTGCGACGTCCGCCACAGAAGGTATTTGCCGAGCCCCCGCCAGACCGGTCGAATCATGTGCGTTTCCGGCTTGGCCCGGACCGCATTGCCATCGGACTGGGTGTACGCGCCAAGAAGCCGGGCGAGGCCATAGTCGGCGAAGATGTTGAGCTGTACGTATGTGATAACAAGCACGACGGCATGAGTGCGTATGAACGCCTGATCAGCGAGGCCATGCACGGCGATGTTTCGCAGTTCGACCGCGAAGACGGCGTGGAAGCGACCTGGCGTATCGTGGATCCGGTGTTGAGCATGAAAACACCGTTGCACGAATATGTGCCTGGCAGTTGGGGGCCCGCAGAGGCCGATGCCGTTACCGCGCATTACGGCGGTTGGCACAACCCGGGGATTGGCGATGCCGCTTGCGATTGAAGATTACGCACTGATCGGCGATTGCCATACCGCGGCGTTGGTCGGCCGAGACGGCTCCGTCGATTGGCTGTGCTTTCCCCGATTCGATTCTGGCGCGTGTTTTGCGGCGCTGTTGGGACAGCCCGCGCACGGGCGCTGGCTGATCGCACCGGCAGCACAGGTGCGCAGCATGCGGCGCCGCTACCGTGACGGCACGCTGATTTTGGAAACCGAATTCGAGACGCAAGCAGGCGCGGTGCGCATCATTGACTGTATGCCACTTTCGGATGAGCGCTGGGATGTGGTGCGCATCGTCGAAGGTTTGAATGGGAGGTTGGCGATGCGCATGGAGCTCATCATCCGCATGGATTACGGTTCCATTGTGCCGTGGGTGCGGCGCTCGGGCGACACTCTGTTGGCAACCGCGGGTGCGGATACGCTGGAATTGCGCACCGGCGTGGACGTACGTGGCGAAAACATGAAAACCATCGCCGAATTTCAAGTGAGCGAGGGCGAACGCATTTCGTTCTCCCTGAACTACCGGCCTTCCTACGAGGCCGCCAAGCCGGCCGTGGATCCAGAGCAGGCGCTGGCGGCCACCGAGAATGAGTGGCATGAATGGTCCACCCGCTGCACCTATCAAGGCCGCTGGCGCGATGCCGTAGTGCGTTCGTTGATCACACTGAAGGCGCTGACCTATGCGCCGACCGGAGGCATCGTTGCGGCTCCCACGACTTCCTTGCCGGAGCAAGAAGGCGGTACGCGCAACTGGGATTATCGCTACTGCTGGCTGCGGGATGCCGCGTTTACCTTGAACGCCATGCTGCTCGCGGGCTATCACGAAGAAGCGATCGCTTGGCGCGAATGGCTGCTGCGCGCCGCGGCGGGCCGTCCGGAAGATCTGCAGACACTCTACAGCGTGACCGGCGAGCGGCGGCTCAGTGAGTTCGAGGTGGACTGGCTGCCCGGGTATGGCGGCGCGGCTCCGGTGCGCGTGGGCAATGCGGCATCCGAACAGTTGCAGCTCGATATTTATGGCGAAATCATGGAGACCCTGCACCTGGCGCGCGCCGCCGGTCTTGAACCGGAACCTGAAGCCTGGTGGATACAAGTTGCCTTGCTCGAGTTCCTGGAATCGAACTGGCAGCAACCAGATGACGGCATTTGGGAGATGCGCGGACCGCGCCGCCAGTTTACTCATTCCAAGATGATGGTCTGGGTGGCTTTCGACCGTGCGATCAAGGATGTGGAGACCTTCGGACTCGATGGCCCAGTGGAGCGCTGGCGTCAGGTGCGCGATGCAATCCACGCACAGGTCTGCTCCGAGGGCTACGATGCGAAACGCAACACGTTCGTGCAGTCCTACGGTTCGCAGGCACTCGATGCCAGCCTGCTGTTGATGCCCCAGGTAGGATTCCTGCCGCCCGAGGATCCGCGCGTGCGCGGTACGGTTGCGGCGATCGAGCAAAATCTCCTCGTTGACGGTCTGGTGCTGCGCTATTCGACCGCAGACGGTACGGACGCGTTGCCGCCGGGCGAAGGCGCGTTTCTGCCTTGCTCATTCTGGCTCGCCGACTGCCTTGTATTGCTCGGGCGCCGCAAAGAAGCCGAGGTCTTGTTCGAGCGCCTGCTTGCATCGAGCAACGACCTTGGATTGCTGGCGGAGGAATACGATGTGCACAAGCAGCGTTTGCTCGGCAACTTTCCGCAGGCGTTCACGCACATGGCGCTGATCAACACTGCGCACCTTTTATCCATGCCCGCTCACGAGGTCAAGCACGCCTGTGAGAAAGGCGAACGGCCTGCCGCCATGATGCAAAAGGCATGAAGCAGCCGCTGTCGCCACGGATGCGCCGTAACATGCCAGAAAATTCTGAATCAAACACCGTGAAACTCAAGCTGCGGGTATTCCCGGATGCGGATAGTGCCGCCGGGCAGGCTGCGTCGTTCATCGCCATGTTCACGCGTCATGCAGTCAATCAGCGCGGCCGGGTTGTGCTGGCCGTCAGCGGCGGTGTGACACCAAAACCGATGTTCAAATATTTAGCGGTGAGCCAGGATATATCCTGGACTGGCGTGCAGATTTTGCAGACGGACGAGCGGGTGGCGCCTGCCGGTGATGCGGATCGCAATCTGACACTCTTGCAGGATAGTCTGCTCGCACCGGAAAGGCTGCCGCCGCAACAACTTCATGCCATGCCGGTGGAGATGCAGGATCTGGATGCAGCGGCAAGGCAGTACGCCGGGGTGCTGGAATCCCTGAGCGGCACACCGCCGGTGCTGGATCTGGCGCACCTGGGTCTGGGCGCGGATGGTCATACTGCTTCATTGGTGCCCGGTGATCCGGTATTGCAGATCATGGATCGTGATGTAGTGCTCACCAATTCGTACCACGGCCGGCGCCGTATGACCCTCACCTATCCCGTCATTAACCGCGCTCGCTGCATATTGTGGCTGGTGACAGGAGCGGCTAAAGCGGACATACTCGCGCGCCTGTGCAACGGCGACACTGGCATCCCCGCCGGCCGCATCAATCGCGAGCGTGCGGTGGTGTTTGCGGATCAGGCCGCCGCGGTGTTTCTGACAGCATCGGCACAATGAATATTTGCGAAAATCCCCCTATGTGCGAAGTTTCTGCAAATCTGTCATTGCGAGGCCGGCTTCCAGCCGAAGCAATCCCATTGCAAACAGAGATTGCTTCGCTGCGCTCGCAATGACGTACTTGGAGCATCAAACAATATGAACTCAGCAATTTTAGCCAAAACACCTGCATCCGCATTGGACAGCGAATGCATCAACACCGTACGCTTTTTGTCCGTGGACATGGTGCAACAGGCCAACAGCGGGCATCCGGGTTTGCCCATGGGCGCGGCGGCCATGGCCTATGTCTTGTGGACGCGCTACCTGAAACACCATCCAGCGAACCCGGCATGGTTTGACCGGGATCGCTTCGTGCTGTCGGCCGGCCACGGATCGGCGCTGCTGTACAGCTTGCTGCATCTGACTGGCTATGCGCTGCCGCTGGAACAAATCAAGCAGTTCCGGCAATCGGGCAGCCTCACGCCGGGGCACCCGGAACGCGAATGTACGCCGGGTG
The DNA here is from genome assembly GCA_050739255.1 of Gammaproteobacteria bacterium. Taxonomy (GTDB): domain Bacteria; phylum Pseudomonadota; class Gammaproteobacteria; order Natronospirales; family REEB76; genus REEB76. Next base: position 1,943 of record JBOIAY010000186.1, on the reverse strand, counting down.
TCGAGACCACCACCGGGCCGCTGGGGCAGGGCTTCGGCAACGGTGTGGGTATGGCCATGGCGGAAGCGCATCTGGCGGCGCGTTACAACCGCGACGGTTTCGAGATCATAAATCATTTCACCTATGGTATTGTCAGCGACGGCGACTTGATGGAGGGCATTGCGTCGGAAGCTGCGTCACTCGCCGGTCATCTGCAACTTGGCAAGCTGATTTATTTGTACGACGATAATTACGTCACACTCTCCGCCGGCACCGACATCACGTTTACCGAGGACCGTGCGCAGCGTTTCGCGGCGTATGGCTGGCACACGCAATTTATCGAGGACGGCAATAATCTGACAGCCATTAGAAAAGCGCTGGATGCGGCGCGCGCGGAAACCCAAAAACCTTCGCTGATTCTGACACGTACCCATCTGGGTTACGGTTCGCCCAACAAGCAGGACAGTTACGAAGCCCATGGTTCGCCACTGGGTGTGGAAGAAGTGAAACTCACCAAGCAGAACCTGGGTTGGCTGGTGGAACCCGCGTTTTATATTCCAGAGCAGGTGCTGGCACATTTTCGTGAAGCGCTGACGCAAGGCAAACACGCGGAAACGGAATGGAATGTGCGCTTCAGCGCGTATGCGAAAACCTTTCCGAAGCTCGCCGGCGAATTGCAAGAGCGCATGCGCGGTGAATTGCCCCAAGGTTGGGATGCGGACATTCCGATTTTTCCTGCTGATGCCAAGGGCATGGCCACGCGGGCCGCGTCCGGCCGAGTGATGAACACAATCGCGCCGCGCCTGCCCGCGCTGATCGGTGGTTCGGCTGATCTGGACCCTTCTACCTACACGGCATTGAAAGGGCTCGGCGATTTCGAGCCGCCGGGTGAGGATGCCAGTGACCGCGAAGGTTCACTGGGCGGCGGCTGGAGTTTTGCCGGCCGCAATCTGCACTTTGGCGTGCGTGAACATGCCATGGGTTCGATCATCAACGGTCTGGCGGCGCACGGTGCAATGTTGCCATTCGGCGCCACCTTCCTGATTTTCTCCGATTACATGCGTCCGCCCATGCGGCTCGCGGCCTTGATGAAGCTGCATGTGATCTATGTCTTCACCCATGACAGCATTGCGCTCGGCGAGGACGGTCCCACGCATCAACCGGTAGAGCAGTTGGCCGGCTTGCGCTCGATGCCGGGTTTGATTGTCATGCGTCCGGCCGATGCCAACGAAACTGCCGTGGCCTGGCGCGTGGCGCTGGAAACAAAAGACCGCCCCGTTGCGCTGGTGTTGTCGCGCCAGAATCTGCCAACCTTGGATCGCAAGCAGTTCACCTCAGCAGACGGCTTGCGGCGCGGCGCGTACATACTGGCAGACGCGCCCGGCGGCAAACCGGATGTCATCCTGATCGCGACCGGTTCTGAAGTGAATCTGATCGTGGAAGCCGGTAAAAAACTGCAAGACCGGAAGGTGCAGGTCCGCATCGTCTCCATGCCCAGCTGGGAATTGTTCGATGCGCAGCCTCAAACCTATCGCGACGAGGTGCTCTCGCCTTCAATTTCCGCGCGGCTCGCGGTGGAAGCGGGAGTGGCGCAAGGGTGGCATCGCTATGTAGGGGATCACGGCGATGTTCTGAGTATAGAACGCTTCGGCGCTTCGGCACCCGGTGAAACTGTGATGCGCGAATATGGCTTTACCGTGGAGAATGTCTGCAAGCGCGCGCTTGCGCTGCTACACAGCAGATAACAAGGGTTTTGGCAGAAAACCACAGCGAGTACGGTATGGTTCGTAGAATTCCGTCACGTATTGGAGGTATTTAACTATGCCAGTGGCTCAAACCGGCCCAGACCGTGTGAAAACACAAATTCAATTTCCTACCGGCATTAGCCGATGCAGGTGGCGTGATGCGGCGAGCGGGATTTTTAAAATGTGACGGCCACGGAGTATGGATCGGCTTGCCGAATA
>JBOIAY010000185.1:0-10612 GCA_050739255.1 Gammaproteobacteria bacterium | reverse complement strand
TGCGGGCGCGGAAGCCCGCTCTCTTAATGAGGCTGCGGCCGAAGGGCCGCTCAAATCATCTATTACGGCAACAGGTCTTCATGTGCCATCAAGTCGTCAAGCGTCTCACGCCGACGAATCAGCGTCGTGTGTTCGCCGTCCACCAGCACTTCCGCCGCGCGCGGCCGCGCGTTGTAATTGGAACTCATGACGGCACCGTAGGTGCCAGTATCCATGACTGCCAGCAAATCGCCCGGCTTTACGGCGAGCTTGCGTGCGTGGCCGAGAAAATCCGCTGATTCGCACACCGGACCTACTACGTCACAGAGTTCCGCTTGCATATCCGGATGCTGCGTTACGGCGCGAATATCGTGCCAGGCATCATACAAGGGCGGCCGGATGAATTCGGTCATGCCCGCGTCCACGATCACGAAGTGGCCTTGACCCGTGGTTTTCAGGTATTCCACGCGCGTGAGCAGGATGCCGGCTTCCGCTACGATGGCGCGGCCCGGTTCGATGATCAGGCTCAGGCCGCGTGCTTCGGCCAGCGCGCGGAATTCCAGTATCAGCGCGGCGATATCGGGCAGTGTTTCGTCGCGGTAGCGCACCGGGAAGCCACCGCCGAAATCCAGGTGACTGATCGCGATGCCGCGTATTTTCAACTTGTCCGTCAGTTCCGCAATTCGGCGTGCGGCAACACGGAAAACCACCGGGTCCGTTAGCTGCGAGCCGATATGGCAGGCCAGTCCCGCGAGGCGTATGCCGGGCATAACGTTGGCCTTGAGCGCCAGCATCTCGGCTCGGTTGATATCAATTCCGAATTTAGCACCGCCGTGGCCGGTGGCGATGTGCGGATGCGTTTCGGTGTCTACGTGTGGATTGACGCGCAATGCGATGGCCGTGTTTTCCCCCTGCGTGCTTGCAAGCGCTGAAAGCCGCAGTAATTCTGCTTCTGATTCCACGTTGAAGCAGCCGATGCCAATATCCAAGGCGCGCTGCAATTCATCTTCACGCTTGCCCACGCCGGAAAACACGATGTCGCGCGGCTTGCCACCGGCGCGCAGCACGCGTTCCAGTTCGCCCACGGAGACGATGTCGAAACCGGCGCCGAGTTTCGCGAGCACCTGCAACAGCGCGAGGTTGCCGTTGGCCTTGACGGCGTAGCAGACGCGATGCGCACTTCCTGCGAGTGGCGCGGCGAAACGCGCATAGGAATTCGCGAGTGTGCGACGCGCATACACGAACAACGGTGTGCCGTAACGTTCAGCCAGACCAGGCAGCGAAACATTCTCGGCATGCAATGTGCCGTCGCGGTACTGGAACGCGGATTGTGCGATCAAGACGGAGGCATCAGTTGGAGGCTGCGACCGGGTGCGTTACCGCCGCAGGAGCATGGCTCACAGCCGCTGGCACATGTGTGGTGGCGCCGGGCATGGCGGGAATCGTCCGGGGCGGCGTCACCGGCAGGTACAGCGGGCCTTTCTGGCCGCAGCCGGCCAGCAAGCATGTGAGGATGGCGGCGAGAGCTGGTGACGTAATGCGCATGGCGCCAGTATAAACATTGCGGGCAACGACGCCTACACAGGCCGTCTCGATGTCCGTGCTAGAGTTAGATGAGATTTATTCGATCAGGATCAGGTATGGCCAGTTCTGCAATCACACTCTACATCGGTATCGCGGTGCTGGTAATCGCGGCTCTCATTGGCCTGACGTTGTTCTTCAGCGGTTTCGCCCATTTGTTTCACGGCCGCTTCCTGCATGGCCCGAGCCGTAGTCTGGGAGGCTTGGTGCTGCTGGCGATCGTGGCGCTGTTCGTGGTGGTGGCAATGGACCTGCGCACCTACTTTACCCTGACTTACGAGCAGCCGGTGGCGACGATCAGTTTCAAAGCTCTCGGATCGGAATATTTTGATGCCCGTCTAAGCTATGGCGGCAATCGAGTGATTGAAACCGACCTGCACGGCGACGAATGGCAACTGGATGCACGCGTCATAAAATGGCGCGGCTTCGCCAGCGTGCTGGGCTTCAAGACCTTGTACCGGCTGGACCGTCTCAGCGGGCGCTACAGCAATGTGGCCCAGGAGCGAAGCGACATCCACAGCGCCATTTCCCTGGCGCCGGATACCTGGCTGGATAGCTGGTCATGGGCGCATCGTTATGGACACTGGCTGCCGTGGGTGGACGCGGGCTATGGCAGCGGGGTGTATTTACCCATGGCGGATGGCGCGGAATACCGTGTAAGCCTTGGCACAACCGGGTTGCTCGCGCGGCCGGCAAATGCCGCGGCGCAACAGGCAGTTGACCAATGGTGATTTTTTCCAGATATACGGCTGCCCCAGGCTTGTCAACTTTATGTAATATGAAGTCCGCGTAAGGGACCTTTCAGCAAGTTGCTAAGCGCAATCACTCCGATGCACGGCGCGACAGATTCGGATCCGCGGCGTGTGTCATGGAAGCCGCCAGGCGGCTTGGGGTAACGGAGGACAGCCATGCTCATGCGAAAAATGAATACCAGGCTTCGGTCAAACAGCCACAGCCGCTTGCCAAGTTATGTGCGCAACGTCAATTCTGCGCAATGTCTGTTCTGTCCCTACGGCACCGATTTCAAAGTGGGCGATCGCGTGATTGCCTGGGACGAGAAGACCGTTTTTGACCGCAAACCGCGCAAACGCCTGGTGGAGATCACCGCCATCAAGGCCTTCCGCACCAACGGGCGCGTCGTGACCTTGGATTTCGTGGTGGCATCCGACGAGGAAGTAGCGCGTATCGCGGAGGACAGTGAGATCGCCCCGCAAGCGCTCTTGACCCATCGCCTCGGTAAATCCACCTACGACATGAAAAATACACCGATGGTGGTGTATTTTCGCGCCTGTGAAAATGAGGACAACGTGCTGCAACTGGTGCCGGATCTGGATGTCACCGTCACTGGTGCCACGTCGTTCAGACGGTCTCGTTATATCAATCCCTGGGATCGCTTGAAGAGCTGGTTGCGCGTCTGGATTTGGCGTAGTCCCTGACTCTGGTCACTATTGATTTTTGAAACTGCTCCGCTCCAGCACCGCCATGGGTTCGCCGCAAAGTGACGAACGACGCACCATGGATGGTGCGGCTGGTCAGCGCGCCATGTACGGGTCAGTGAACTATTAGCTATTAAGTTTTGAGCGTTCGAGTACTGCCATCGTTATCCGTGAGACGCACACCAGCTTGTCATCTTTGTCAGTGATCCTGATTTCCCACACCTGAGTACTTTTGCCGATGTGAATCGGCCGCGCCGTGCCTGTCACGAAGCCTTCGCGCATGGCACGCACGTGGTTGGCGTTGATGTCCAGCCCCACGCACAGCTTAGTTTCCCGATCCACCACAAGATTTGCACCCGTGGAACCCAAAGTCTCGGCCAGTGCCACCGAGGCCCCGCCGTGCAGGATACCGGCGGGTTGTTTGGTGCGCTCGTCCACGGGCATGACGGCTCTGATGTAATCGTCACCGATCTCGGTGTATCGGATGCCCAGATGCGTCACCAGCGTGCGTTGCTGGTACTGGTTCAGATCGTCAACCGTGAGCGTTTGCCGCCAGATGTTCATGTTCTGTCTCCGTCAAAATCAAGTCACAGAAATGGAAACGCCGTTCGCGAAATACACAATCACCGCGGGCAAAGACAATCGGCTGCCGGAACACAGGACCGGCATACACAAAGGTGTGAAACTCGCCGTTCTCGCCGCAAGGATCCACGCCGTCTGGCAGTTCTCTCAACAAGGTTTCATCATACTCGCGCCCGGCGTAGCGGCCATCCAGGGCCTGGCCGTCCACGCAGCACAGCACGGCCCTGAAACCTTGTGCGATGAATTCAAGCGCCAACCTGTCCGTTGGTCTGTGCCACAGCGGGAACAGGCATTCCATGCCAATTTTTTGCATGGTGCTCATGCGGTATTGACGGATGTCTTCCAGGAACAAATCGCCGAAGGCTACGTGTCGGATGCCCTGGGCCTTGAAGCCTGCCAACGCCGCGCGCATCTTTTGCTCGTATTCTTCATTCGAAGGGTGTTCGGATAAACGCAGCATGTGCAGCGGCAGGCCGATGTTTTCCGCCTGTGCATCCAGCAGCGATGTGCGCACACCGTGCATGCTGATGCGGTCGTAATACCCGTTGACGCTGGTGAGCAATCCCATGACTTGGTAGCGTGAGTCATGCCTAAGCACGTGCAGGGCGAGCGCGCTGTCCTTGCCGCCGCTCCAAGACAGGACCACGGGAATGGTCTTGTTCATGCTTGTTTAGCTACGCAGATAGGACGCACCATTCACGTCCAGAATGCAGCCGGTGGCATACATCATGCCATCGGCCGCGAGCCGCACTACCGCTTCGGCGATCTCCTGCGGCGTGGCAGCGCGCTGGAGCGGACTTTGTTTGCGAATCGCTTCGCCTTGCGGGCCGTCCAATAGCGGCGCGGCCATGTCAGTATGCACGAAACCCGGCGCCACCACGCCGACGAAAATGTTGTACGGCGCCAGCGCTTGGGCCATGGATTGTGATAACTGGTTGAGACCGGCCTTGGCCGCGCCGTAGGCAGGTGCATCCGGCTCGCCACGGAACGCGCCGCGTGAGGAAATGTTGATGATCTTGCCGCCGCCCTGTTTCATCATGATTTTCGCGACGAGGAAACACAGGTTCGCGGGCGCGACGAGATTGGTATCGAGCGTGTTTTTCCAAGTCTGCTGCCAGTCGGCGTAATTCAAATCTTTGAGCGGCTTCACTTCATAGATACCGGCGTTGTTTACCAGCACATCCAGCCGGCCATATTGCCGCACGACTTCATGGATCAGTGTTTCACAGGCAGAGGGATCAGTGAGGTCGGCGACGAAGACATGATGATTTTTTCCGGGTAATGACTCTACGAGTTGTTCGGCCTGTGTGCGGCTGGTGTGGTAATGCATGGCCAAAGTTCCGCCGAGCTGCGCGAACGTTTCGGCGGTGGCTCGGCCTATGCCGCGGGCCGCGCCGGTGATGAGGATAATTTTTTCGGTAAAATCCATCGTTATCTCTGTTGTAGGTTGGAGTGAGCGCAGCAAACCCCAACGTTGACAGAATGTTGGGGTTCGGAAGACCTTACCCCAACCTACGGAGGGTTGGTTACAATCGCACGCCTATTCTAGCGGAGAGCGCAATGGCCGATTTGCCAGAATGCGTGGAACTTGAAACCGGCGCTTCGCCCGTGGCGAGCGTCATCTGGCTGCACGGTCTGGGCGCCGACGGCCACGATTTCGAGCCCCTCGTGCCGGAATTGAGCTTGCCCACATCTTTGCCTGTGCGCTTCATGTTCCCGCATGCACCGATGCGGCCGGTAACCCTCAACAACGGCTATGTTATGCGCGCCTGGTTCGACATTGTGAAGATTGGTCTCAACCAGCTACGAGACAGGGCCGGGATGCTTGCCTCACGCGAGATGCTGGAGGCGCTGATTGCACGTGAAAACCGGCGTGGCATTGCCACCTCTCGAATCGTGCTCGCGGGATTTTCCCAGGGCGGCGCCGTGGCGCTCTATACAGGCCTTCAGTACCGTGAGCGGCTGGCCGGTATCATGGCTTTGTCCACGTATTTGCCGCTGGTGCACGGATTCGAGTTCACTATCAGCCCAGCCAACAACAGTGTGCCGATTTTCTACGGCCACGGCACCCAGGATCCGGTGGTGCCGCTGCAACTTGCCGAGTACACCCGCAAGGAACTCACCGTGCGTGGCTGTTCGATCATCTGGCACACCTATCCTATGCCGCATGCCGTGCATCCGGAAGAGATCATGCACATTCGCGCGTGGCTGTTGAGCGTGCTCGCGAAATAGGCAGCGCGTGGACCGTAATTACCGTTCGATGCTGTAAATCAAATCTGCGCCACTGGCGAAGCCGGTTTCGGCCTCCAGCATCCAGCGTGCACTCAAGGTGTACTGGATGCGCAACGTATTGAACACCTGACCGAGGCCCGTCCCGTAGCTGATATACAGCCGCGGCGAGAGGTATCTGCCGACGAACATGGCTGGCGCACTGACGCCGCCGGCGAGCGCCACGTTCTGTACGCTCACGTCGCCCTGCAAACCGATCTGTTGGCCAAGTTCCGAGGCCAGTAATTGTCCGCCGGCGATCTGCGTGACATCCGAAGCGGCGGTAGGCGGCGCGCCGATCAGCGGGGAGAGGTTCTGGTTGACGCCGGTCTGTCCGGTGATCAGGTAGGCCAGCATCTGCGACTGTGGCAATGGTGGCTCGGCAAACAGCGATACCTTGGGGTGCTCCAGGCTGCCGCGCACAATCACGCCGACTTTCTGTTCGCTGGCGCCGGGCGCCACCGTAACCGCATGTGCTGGCGGGCGGATGGCGCGGATGTCGAGCGCCGGATTGGCGATCGGGCCGCCATTAAACAGGAGCCGGCCGCGCTCGATCCTGAGCTTCTGGCCGTAGGCCGTGAATTTGCCATCCACGATCTCAAGTGCGCCGTTGCCGGTGGTGTTGTGACCCGGTTCATCCACCGCCAGCACGTTGCCGGCGATCTTGCCGGTGAGACCGAAGCCGGAAAAATCCACGTCCTGACCCATGCTGATGCGCACCTGTGCGTGCACGCGCCATTTTTCCTGCGGCAGTTCGCCGTTCTCGCCGACCATCACCTGGTCGGGAGAAACTTGGGCGGTGTGGCTGAGATCCCGCGGCCGCAGTTTCGCGTAGGGCACATTCACCGCACCATCAATATACACATCGCGGTTATCGAGTTTGAAATTCACGCTTGGTGATACGTCAATCTGTGCTTCAGGAATGTCGGCCACACGAAAATTCTCACCGCTGAGTTTGCCCTGGGCCTGCCAGATATTGCCGGTTCGGACCGCGTTGCTCTGCCAGTTGATGCCGCCATTACCGGAGTGTGCGCTGCCGTCCAGGCTGAGCTGTTCGCCGTTGCCGTTCATGTTGAGCCGCACGCTGGTGACATGCAGGCCGAGACGCGGAATCAGGATCGCGCCGTCCGCCAGCGAGGCGGTACCGCTGAACAGCGGGTCCGTGGGTGTGCCTCCCAGGGTGAGGTTGATCCCAAGTTTTCCCTGTAGGCTGCCCACTTCGGGTACCAGGGCCGGCACCAGATCGAAATCGCGCATCTCGCCCCGGATGCTGCCGGACAGCGCAGGCTGTTCGCCGTGGGTGATTTGCGAGCGGATATCCAAGTAGCCGCCGTCCTTGAGCGTCCAGTTCAACTGGCCGGTGGTGACGGCAGTGTCCGAGCGCAGCGTGAGATTGCTGGCGTCGTACGCGAGCAGCGCGACACGATGCTGGTTGATGACGCTGTCTATCTCGCCCGGTGAGAGACTGGCGGTGAGGTCGAGCGTGTGCTGACCGTTGCCACCCTTGAGATGCAACGTGGCGCCGAAGCTGCCGGTGTAGTCGAGCCCTTCCGGCAACAGTGCCTGCAGGCTCTTTATTGGTACGGCGGTAAGCAGACCGTCGGCCTGCCACTGCTCCGGTTGCCAATCCGCATCCAGACAGAAGCGGGCCGCGTCCTGACTCAGGCAGGCTTGCGGCAGGGCAAAATGCTTGGCGCCGATGCGCAGTTGCCAGGGAGCTACATTGCGCCACTCGCCCGCACCTTTGGGCTTCAGGGCGACTTCGGTGAGCGCGGCCTGCCAGAGTTTATTGCCATAGACTCCATTACCGGTGATTGCGGCATCCCCGTAGGGCGTGGTGAATTTTGCCGTGAGCGTGTGCGTATTCAATGAGCCCACGGCCTGCGCCGTGAGGTCGCCAATTTTCAGCCTCTTGAATTGCACGTCTTCTGCATCGAGCGTGGCGTGACCTGTTGGCGCGCTGCCATTCATGCTGATCCGAGCAACCGCTTTTCCAAGCGCATAGTCATGAAAGTGCAGCGCTTCGGCATCGAGATTGAACGCGAGCATTGGTGCCGTGCCGTTTAGATTTGCTTCGCCTTCACTCGCGAGCTTGCCCTGGATCTCAGGCCAGACGGCAGCCAGATCGGGCGCATCCAGTTTCCAGGTGAAACGCGACTGTTTGCCGAAATGGCCGTCGAGTTGCAGATAATTGTCACCCAGGCGTGCGGCGACGTTTTGAAATTGCCACACATCCGCGACGTGGCTCACGCGTCCCGATGCCTGTACTGGCGCAGCGCGCAAGCGGCCATCCAGTTTTGTAAGTTGAAACGTCCAGGCAGATTGCGGCGCGTGGCGGCCGGAAACCTGGGCGGTGAAATTGAGCGCTCCCGGGAATTGCGGGTATAAAGCCGCCGGGTTAATTCCTTGCGCATTGACCGCGAGTTGCCAAGGCTGGCCATTGTCATGAGCGATGCTGCCGTGAGCTTGTATCCGGCCTGTGAGCCATTCCGCGGTGAAACGGTCCACCAGCGTGCGCGCCGTGTCGCCGTGAGCCTGAAGCTGCCAATTCATTGTTGGCAACGGCCGGTCATTGTTGATGGACGCCAGAGTCAGTTGAAAACTTTGTGCGTGTGCCTGGAGTTTCCAAGCGTGCGGCGCAGACAAACCGATTGCGCCACGACCGCTGAAGTTTCCGCCATTGGCGAGTGCACCATCCAGGGTCAGAAGCGCCCGACCGCCATTGGCGCTTATATCCAGTTTGCCGCGGGGCGAGGTGAGCCACGGTGTTCCGGTCAGCGGCAACGGCAACGCCTGCCACTCGCCGTGCAATGCTGGTTCCAGCTTGCCGTTCGCGTAAAGCACTTGGCCGCTCAGGTCGAAGCGTGTAGCGGTGTTGACGCGTACGAGGTTTAGCTGACGTACTTGCAGTACACGGCCGGCCAAGCGCAGTTCCGTGTGGCTGCGCCAGTCGCCGTACTTCGGTTCGCGCACGGCGACGTCGCCGGTGAGCGTAGTGGCCTGCGGATCGCCTTGCACCTGCCATTCACCGCTGGCCAGCAGCTTCGGCCAAGTGGACCGCAGCCGGCTCGTGTCCAGTCCGCTGAAGCGCAGTTCGCCTTGCCAGGACGGCACGGTGAATAATTGTTTCAGTTCGGCAGTGAGTTGCAGTTGGAACGGCGCGCTGAGCGAACCCTGCAAGCGGATCGTCTGCTCATCGCCTTTGGCGGTGGCCTCGCCGGTAAAGACCGGTTGGCCGGGCAGGGCGAGCGTCCATTGCAGATGCGCGTTTACCTGTTCACCGTGCTGAAATGCCCAGAGTCCTTCACCTTTTACTTGCACATGAACACCCTCTGCCTGCAGGGAAGGTAACGCCCAGGCGTGGTTATCCAGCCGCACCGCAAGCGCGGTGTGGTCTACCACCACAGGTTCTTTGAGTTTTGGTGTTATGAACGTGAGGTGATTAATTTCCAGGTTATTCACGATGATCGTCACTGGCAAATGCGGCGGCCGCGGTCGCACGAATTTGAACGGCGTTGAAGACTGGCGCGGTTTGATCCGCACCTCCATGTCCTGCGCGCGCAACTGAGTGATGACAGCGTGCCTGCCCAGCAGCGCCAGCGGCTGCCAGTCGAGCATCAGTGTACCGATGCGGGCATCAAACGTCGTTTCGTCAAGCTGCACGTCCGTGAGCGTGATGGGTCCGGCGAGCGAGCCCTGTACGCCGCCGATCCTGAGTTTGCCGGCGTAGTGTGCTTCCACCCGCGTCACCGCCCAGCGCAGTGCCGTTTCGCTGCGCAGCGTGAACCAGGTTGCACCCGCGAGTAACAGGATGATGAGCGCGATTACGGCAATGACGATGCGCTTGATCACAAGTCCGTCCCGATGCTGAAGTGGATACGGATACGGTCGAGATCAGGGCGTTTCACCGGATGTGCAAAGTCGAGTCTCACCATGCCCACGGGCGTGCGCCAGCGCAGGCCCACGCCCACGCCCTTTTCCAGCGAGGTCTGGAAGGAATTGAACACATTACCCGCGTCCACGAACGCGGCCACGCCAAAAATCCGTCCGAGCATATGGTCTACTTCTATGCTACCCACCATCATGTCCTTGCCGCCGATCACGTTGCCATATTGATCGGTGGGGCCGATGGAATTGTAGGCAAAGCCGCGCACCGTCATGTCACCGCCGGTAAAGAAGCGCTGCGACAGTGGTAGGGCGTCAAAGTCTCGGGTGGCGGTGGCGCCTACTTCGCCGCGCAGCAACAGGCGTGTATTGGGCGCGATCGTGAGTATCAGCTTGGCGCTCAGGTCGGCGCGCAGAAAGCTGGTGCTGGAGCCGAGCGTTTGGCTCGCGCCACGCAGATCCAGCGAGGCACGGTAGCCGTGGCTGGGGAAGATGGGATCGTCGGTCACCACACGCGAAAACGTGCTGCCCGGCAGCAGCAGGGTACTGATAGTGCTGGGCTCTGTGACAAAGTCACTGCGGTTGTGTGACAGTTGCAGATATTGATCCCAGGACCAGGCGTTCAGCGAGGTGTAGCGGTTCACGCCGACCGCGGTGGTATAGGCTACGCCGCTGCCCAGCACCTGGCGAACATTGGCCAGGCTGTACACCAGTTGCGCGCCGTTGGGTGTGGGCACGGTGTAATTTATCTGCGTGCTGGTGAGTATGTGCGAATATTGACCAAGCACCGAAAACTTGTGGCCTTCGCCGTTCAGCCGCCGGTTTTCCCAGCCGAGCGTCATGCGTGGCCCGGTGTCGGTGCCGTAACCGATGCCGAGGAT
>JBOIAY010000184.1:0-3019 GCA_050739255.1 Gammaproteobacteria bacterium | reverse complement strand
TTGAATATGTTGTGGAATTACACCCTGCACGGATTGGTGGCCTGGCTGGTCCTGGGCGGTATTGCTGCCGCGTTCATTTATATAGTGCTACGCCCGCTCCTTGGCGTTTTACTGGCGAGAAAAGCCGTCGCAGAAAAACCTGCGATCAAGGAATTGTGAGCTTGTCTCCCGCCTTTGCTCCCAGTTTTTTCGCCATCCCGGCATTGAGTTCCAGTACGTATTTTGCTGGTGCGGTGCTGGGATAGGTGGGACAAGGGTCCGCCTTGCAGGGCGGCGTATCCGCCGACACGTTGATGAACCTGCGCTGCGCATCGAAGAACAGGATGTCCAGCGGAATCAGGGTGTTCTTCATCCAGAATATTCGCGGCTCGGCATCGGGAAACACGAACAGCATGCCGTGGTCCGCCACCATGCGGGTGCGAAACATGAGGCCGCGTTCACGCGACGCATCGCTATCGGCGATCTCCACCGTGAAGCGATGATGCACGAGTTCCACGTGTTTTATGGGGAGTGTGGCCGCTTGCACGTGCAGGCAGAAACCAACCGCGAACAGTAACAGCATACATTCAGATACCAAGAGACCGGAAGATATGCGCTTCATTGGTTTTGCTCCGCTAACGTTGAATATTCAGGTGTTTCGAGCCATACCGAAAACGGGTTCATGGTGCCGTCGCGCTCGACCACATGCAGTTCGCCAGCCTGGTATTCGGGCCGTGGGACCGGCCACTCGGAGCAATGCGTGCCAACTTTCGGCTCATCATCTCCGAAGCGGAGCGCCAAAGGCTGCGGTGTATCGTCGAACGGACCAAGTCCCTCGGCCTCGCGATCCGATTGCAGGGTTTGATACAACTCATTGGCGCGCTTGCAGGCGTAAGCATATTCGGCCGCGGTGGGCCGGAAATGGAAGTGATACCAAGCCTCGAAAGTATAGGCAGCGCCACCCATTGGCGGCTGCCCGGTGCGCATCTCGTACACCAAGTCCCAGGCGTAATCCTTCATAATGGTCAGGCGCTTGGCGGCGTCAGTGGAAGGAAGATGAAGCATGTAATACACCATCGCTTTACCTCCCCGTGAATGCTCAACGACGCGCTTTCCATCCCGCGCACGCTGCCAAAACACGTCATACGTGTGAAACGCACAGGTAGAGCCATTCACCATTGCCTGCCACAGAATCTTTTTGGCCTCGGGCCGCTCATCGTGAGCCGCACTTAAAAACAACAGATGAAAGCCTAGCTGGTTGGCAGCGTTAAGGTCTCCGTTAACTGTCCACAAACGCAGCGTGCTCTCGGAAGCGCTCCTGACAGTGCCGAATTCCGAGGCGTTGCAGCCGTGCGAATTCATCCACTGCGTATTTTTCCGTTCCAGCGCGGCACTGCGTTCAACACCAATCCGAATAACATGGAATTTCCGTTCGGCGCTCGACGAAGTGACGTGTGAAGTCACGGGTGCAGGCGGAAAGCCGTTTTTGGTAAGCGCGCCATTTGTCGTGAGGTTGAATGTTGCCGCAGTGACCGGCTGGTTGGATTTTCCGCTTCCGCTGGCGGCAAGCAGCCATGCAAGGATCGCGCTGGCTGCGAGTAGCATGGCACAAACCAGTAATATCATTGACTTGCGCATATTCTCAGTCTGTATTCATGTCATAAGACCGGCATTCCCGGCGGCTGTTTGGTGAAATCCTGTGGTGAGGGATTCTGGGTCAGGCGGTACACACCCTCGCGTACGATGCGCTGCATGACGATGTCCACGATGGTGGTCTGATTGGGCTTGATGAAGTTCTTGAGATTCTCTGCCGAAGCCGTGAGTGTGGCCGGTTGATACAGCACGAAACCGTCCTGGGGATAGGGAATCACGTGCAGACCGAGCCTGTCGCAGGCTCGCAAGGCCGGGCGCAATTGTTTGCCTTTATAGCTCACCGCCGGACTGCCCATCATGCGTGCATAGTTCAGGTAATAGGTGATGACGCCGGGATCCAGATGATTGCGCTGCCGGTCAATGAGAAAGCCTGGCGGCAGGCCATTGGGGTTGTTGTCCTTGCCGGCCGTGAGGATGATGTCGAAATCCTTGAGTGTGTTTCCCTGATCGTCGCGCGCGCGGAATATCAGCATGGAACAGGGGTCCACGATGACCTGATGATCGAAAGGGCCGAAGCTGCTGCGGTCTTCCACGCGTTGCTGTTGTTGCACTTCGGCGGTTTGCACGCGGAAGCTGTCGAACAGGGCGGCATAATTCTTGAGTGTTTTCACACGCAGGCATTGCAGGATGGCCGTCACGGTGGCATTGGGCGTGGCATCCGCGGGAATGCTGCGCATGATGCCCATGCGCACATCGGAATGACACACGCCTGGGATCACCGCCATAGGCACCGCCGGTGACAGTTCCGGCGCATTGGCTTGCAATAACGGCGCGCTGAATCCGAGTGTAGCCTTCTTGTCCGCGACCGGCGCCATCTGAGTGAGCCGCACATGGGTGTAATTCAGGTTCGCGGCAGCTACGCGGATCACACCATCAGAGCCGATTTCTGCGGTGTAGCTGTTGATGAAATCGTACAGCTGCGGGTCGTGGGATTCGCCCGTGAACACGAAGGGAAAGAAGCCCTGTGGGCCGATATACGCCGCGCCCTGCTTCAACCAATCCATGTTCATCATCAAACTCTGGGGGCTGCCAAGCTCTATCCAATCCAGTACACCGGTGCCCACGTCCACACCCTCGAACCAAGCCTTGAGACGCGAGAGTTTGGACAGGCCCAGTTGTACCAGTGCCGAACCGAAATTGGCCGGCGCCAGCATGATGAGGTGGCTCAGGGGCGGATTCTTTTTGCCGGCGCTAATATAAAAATGATGCAACCAGGCGCGGATGACCGGGGCGCCTGTGGAATGGGTGATGCAGGCGATATGCCGGCCCTGCTTCAGGGCATCACCCACTTCCCGCTCCAGCGCCGCCTGAAATGCGCGGGCGATATCGGGGATGGTGACTTCGTTGTGGAAGCTGATGTATTCCGACAGCCAGATATTGCGGACAT
>JBOIAY010000183.1:0-9557 GCA_050739255.1 Gammaproteobacteria bacterium | reverse complement strand
TCGGCATCCACGCCGTAGAAATCCTTGTCTTCGCCCACGCCGCCCTGCTTCTTGCCGATGACACGGCTGTAGCCGGTACCCATCGCATCGATGAACACTTCGTCGGTCACGTCCAGCAGGCTGTAATCGTTATTCACCAGCCCATAGGGTGCGGCGGGCGTGTGGGTATGGTCCGCGGTCTGCACCCGATGAGGTCCGAAAGCCCCCATGTGCAACCACACCGTGGAGGAACCAGGCCCGCCGTTGTAGAAAAACGTGACTGGGCGCTTGTTCTCGTCCTTGACGTCGCGTTTGGTATAGGCCACGTAAAACATGCTGCCAGTGGGTTTGCCGTCCTTGTTCTTGAGAATGATGGTGCCGGCGGTGGCGTCGTAATCAATGCGCTGGCCTTCAGCCGTGACGCTGCCCTGGGTCACGGATTTCTCTGCCTTGGGCAGCGTGGCGTTGTTCGTGGCAGGAATCTTGGCGGCTGGCTTGTCAGCCGCCAGTGCGGACAGGCCGTAAACCGCCAGGAACAGGATCAACAGGGGGCTGAGATATTTCTTCACGTTATCACCTCCAATTATGAAAGCGCTATGGAACAAATCGAAGCCTGAACTATCGTCTTGAATATAAGTTTCAGGGGATTGAAAACGAACGGTGCTAAACGCCTAACATTCCAAACCTATTTACATTCAATCGCCAAAAAACCGTTTAATGAGCTCTGTTTTTGATAACGCCAGATGTCCAGCGACCTTGCTCAGGATAGTGGACAGTGTACCCACTTTGAGCTGTTGATTGGCTGGGATCGTCAGGTGATGAGTGCTTCCTGTTACATGCGTGAGCCGCATATGGCTGCCTGTCTGTCGGGTAATCGTGTAACCAAGACGGCCAAGTGCTTTCGCCAGTTCTGCTCCGCCCACATCTCGTCGGAGCTTCATAATGCAATCAATTCTTCCCTTACGAAATGTAAGCGGATGACCCTGGGCGCCTTGCCTGGATCAAAATGACAGGCTACCGCATCACGCACTTGCGTATGTAACGAAGCGAGGTCATCGGCCTCAGTGAAAATGGATTCCCCGAGAGCGCGGGCCTGGTATCCACCCTCAGGTGCTTCATCCACCATGAAAATAATTTCCTGCATATTCTATCTCGACCTTACCCACCCCGACTGCACAATACTAGCAGCAAAACTCGGGTTGGCTTAATGCCGGGCGAGCAAGCGCTTGGTCAACTCGCGATCAGCCGCCATATCAATCACCGTCCAGGCCATGCCCAGCGCGCCGTCCCAAAGCGCCCGGTCCGCGGCCGGGCTGACACAATGGGCGGCGAATTCCGGCTGGTGGTTCACGGCGGGCAGGGAATCAATGCCGATCATCGGGTGGATGGAAGGCAGCGCCTTCGACACATTGCCCATGTCGGTGGACGCGCTGAAGCGCGCGACGGATTCGGGCGCAGCCAATCCACGGCCCAGTGCCACGACATTGCGGCGGTACAGTTCCGCCATGTCCGCGTCATGGAGCATTTCCGTGTACGGTTTGTCGCCGCCCTGAATGTCCAGTGTAGAGCCGGTGGCAAGCGCACCGGCTTCGAAACAATGGCGCACTTTTACGCGCAGCTCTTCCATGTCTTTCACGGTCTCGCCGCGGATGATGTAGCGCGCCGAGGTGTGCGCCGGCACGATATTGGGCGCATCGCCGCCGTGGGTGCAAATGCCGTGGATGCGATCAGTCTGGCGAATGTGCTGGCGTAACAAACCAATGGCGGTCTGTGCGACGGTGAGTGCATCGGCGGCATTGATGCCGAGTTCCGGAAATGCTGAGGCATGCGCGGCCTTGCCGGTGTAGTGCACATCGAACATGGAGGCTGCGATGATTTTGGGTTGCACGTAATCCATGGGCGCGGGATGCACCATCATGGCCGCATGAATGCCGGCGAAGGCGCCGCGCTCCAGCAACAAAATCTTGCCGCCCGCGTTGCCGACTTCCTCGGCGGGTGTGCCGATAACAGTGACTGTGATTTCCGCATCGCCCGCCACTTTGGCCAAGGCCGTGGCCGCGCCGACGGCCATTGCAGCGATGAGATTGTGACCGCAGGCGTGGCCGACGCCGGGCAGGCTGTCGTATTCGGCCATGATGCCGATATTGAGTGGCCCGCTGCCGGCCTTGGCGATGAACGCGGTGGGCAGGTTGCAGATGCCGGTTTTCACGGCAAACCCCGTCTTGTCCAGCATTTCGGCAAGCCAAGTGCAGGCCTGCTCTTCCTCGAAACCCAGTTCCGGGTGGGCGTGGATGCGATGGCTCAGGGCCAGCAGCGATTCACGTGCCTGACTCAAGTGTTCGCGGGCAGCCTGTTTGGTATCCATGATTCATGTTCCTGCCATAGTCGACGGGAAATGATAGTCTTTCTGCCACTGGATTTTCCAATCGGCAGAATACCATGCGTATTTTCCCAGGCTTTATCCTCTGGCTAATTCTGTTCATCGTCTGCTGGCCGCTGGCGCTGCTTGCGCTGATTCTGTATCCGTTCATCTGGCTGATCTTGCTGCCGTTCCGCTTGCTGGGTCTTACTCTGGATGCGGTATTCGATCTGCTGAGTGCTATCCTGCATTTGCCCGCGCGCCTGCTGCGCGGGCCGGGGAGAACGTGAGCCATGCTCATAGATCACGACTGGCACACCCAGCTCATCATCATCGGTCAGGTGATTCTGGCCATGATCCTGGGTGGTCTCATCGGTTTCGAGCGGAAACTGGCCAACAAGCCGGCTGGTTTCCGCACGCATACGCTGGTGGCGGGCGCTTCCGCGTTGTTCATGGCGGTGGCCGCTTCGGCGGAAAATTATCTGCACCTGAGCGGCACCGTCGTCATTGACCCGTTGCGCGTGGCCGCTGCCATCGTCACCGGCGTGAGCTTCCTCGGCGCGGGCACCATCTTCCGCAGTGGCGGCGACAACAGCAAAGTGGGCGGACTCACCACCGCGGCCACCATCTGGACCGCGGCGGCGGTGGGCATCGCCGTGGCCCTGGGACAACTGATCGCCGCCATCGGCGTCACCATCCTGGCGCTCATCGTGTTGCGCGGCATGTTCATATTGGAACACCGCGGCCGGTCTGATACCTGAGCGGTATGACAGATAGGTCCACACTGGTGGCGGCTTCGAAGAGGATGGAAACACGCGATGACCACGGGTTTATACTGTTGCTCATGCGCAGTTTCACTGACAGCAGCGGACAGGCCTGGCAAGCAGCGCTCGGCCACGAATCCCACGGCACTATGGTCATCATCTTTTCGCGCTTGGGCAGTTTCGATGTGTTCAAGAGTGGTCTCAATGCCGGCAATCGCCTGGATGCGGAAAACGAAATTGCAGCCTTGAGCGAACAGGACTTGTGTACGCGGCTGCAAACAGCAGAGCCTTGGTCATGAAATACGGATTGAACAAACTGATCGTCGCTGGCCTGCTGCTGGCCGCGACATTTCCGCTGATATCGGAGGGCACACCCATGACACAGAAATTCCAGATCACCTCGTCGGCTTACAAAGAGCATGACGAAATGCCGGCACGTTTCACCAGCGACGGCCCGGACATCTCGCCGCCGCTTGCCTGGTCCGACGCGCCGGCTGGCACCAGGAGTTTCGCGCTCATCATGGATGATCCCGATGCACCGGACCCTGCGGCCCCGAAAATGACCTGGGTGCACTGGGTGCTGTATGACATTCCCGCGAACGCACATGCACTGCCGGAAGGCGGCTCCAAGCATTTACCCACCGGCGCCCGCGAGGGTGTCAATGACTGGAAACGCACCGGCTACGGCGGACCCAACCCGCCTATCGGCCGGCACCGCTACTTCGTAAAACTCTATGCGCTGGACACGCTGTTGCCGAACCTGCACAAGCCCACCAAGACACAACTGGAAGCCGCCATGCGCGGTCACATACTCGCCGAAACACAGCTCATCGGCACTTATCAGCACCCCAAATGATCCCGGTTCCGCCTTGAACACCCGCGTTGAAAGCGTGCAGGAAAATTATCGTGCGTGCATACAGGCCATCCACCGGGAACTGGGCATTCCTGCCGATTATGAAACGCGCTTTCACCTGCCGCTGCGAACGGAAGCAGATCAATTGGCAGCCATCGGGGAAGATGTGCACGGCCGGCCGCAACAAATGCAGCCGCGCGCGGCGGAACACTGGCGAGCCATGCTGGCTCGGGCGCAGGAAGATCAGGTGGCGTTGCTGGTGGTATCGGCATTCCGCAGCGTGCAATACCAGCGCGACTTGATGTCCCGCAAACTCGCCGCTGGCAGACCGATTGAAGAAATACTCAAGGTCAACGCCGCACCCGGTTACAGCGAGCACCATACTGGCTGCGCGCTGGACCTCACGGCTGCGGGTTACGCGCCTCTGGAAACTAGTTTTGAAACCACCGACGCCTTCGCGTGGCTGATGGAACACGCGAACCGTTTCGGTTTCCGGCTATCGTACCCGCACGGTAACCGCCACGGCATCGCCTATGAGCCGTGGCATTGGGCGTGTCTGGGCGATTAGAAATATCCTTGCTTCGTAGAGAGTCCAAAACCCCAAAAATGAGAAATGCATGATTGCTCCCATCACAGCTTTATATGCGGGACTCCTGGCTTTACTGATCCTGGCGCTCGCTGTCCGGGTTGTATGGTTGCGCAATGTTCATCACGTCGGCCTCGGCACCGGCGGCAATGAAATCCTGGGCCGCGCCATCCGCGTGCACGGCAACGCGGTGGAATACCTCCCCATCGCCTTGCTGCTGATGTTGTGCCTGGAGCTGGATCACGGTCCGCATTGGTTATTGCACGCCTGTGGCATCGTACTGATCGCCGCGCGGTTACTGCATGCCTTCGGGGTATCTCATTCCGCAGGGCGCAGTTTCGGACGCGCAGCCGGTGCAGCCGGAACCATGCTGGTGATCGCGGTACTCGCCGTTGTCAATATCATCGGATTCATGGTGCCGGTGTAACGGCGTGCATTTGGCGAACCGGCGGCGCCGGATTAAACTGCGGAATATGTTCCACTTGCGCTTCACGGCACCATGAAAAGACTGATCATGCTGCTGGCGGTCATTATCCTGAGCGGCATCGGCTGGGCACTTGGACAGCGCTTCGGTCTGGGTCTGGCCTGGCTGCTGTCCAGCGTCGGCGCCTTGGCGGGTGTGTATATTGGCTGGCGCATCGGCCGAGCGTATCTGGATTGAAACCCTGAAATAAAAAAGAAAATTTACGCATGCCTGAATCTACATTCAAACACCGCGTTGAACATCTGCTGGAAGGCACCGGCATCCGCATCAACGGCCCCGATCCCTGGGATATCCAGGTTCACAACGAACGTTTCTACCGCCGCGCCATCGCCCACGGCTCCGTGGGACTGGGCGAGTCGTACATGGAGGGCTGGTGGGACGCACAGGATCTAGACGGCCTGATCTACCGGGTGCTTATGGTGGACCTGGAAGAAAAAGTGCTCACCGTGGACAACCTGCTGACTTTCCTGCACGCGCGCTTCATCAATCTGCAAAAACCTGCGCGTGCCTTCGAGGTCGGCCGCCGTCACTACGACATGGGCAATGACCTGTACAAGCACATGCTCGGCAAGCGCCTGGTTTACAGCTGTGGTTACTGGAGAGATGCCGACAATCTCGACGACGCGCAGGAAGCCAAGCTCGAACTGGTATTCCACAAACTCGGTTTGCAGCCCGGCATGCGCGTGCTGGACATCGGCTGCGGCTGGGGCGAAGCCCTAAAACTCGCCGCAGAGCACTACGGCATTAGCGGCGTGGGTATCACGGTTTCAGAACAACAGGCGCGTTACGCGCGTGAAATCAGCAAAGGTCTCCCCATCGAAGTTCGCCTGCAGGATTACCGCCTGTTGGGCGAGAAGTTCGACCGGATTTTCTCCATCGGCATGTTTGAACACGTGGGTGTGAAAAATTACCCCGCTTACATGCGAGTGGCACGCCGCTGCCTCAAGGACGACGGCCTGTTTCTACTGCACTGCATCGGCGGCAACTGGTCAGTGCACGACACCGACGCCTGGATCGAAAAATATATCTTCCCCAATGGCATGCTGCCATCCATCAAACAAATCGCTGCAGCCAGCGAAAAGATTTTCATTATGGAAGACTGGCACAACTTCAGCGTGTATTACGACAAGACCTTGCAGGCCTGGCGGCGCAATTTTGAAAACAGTTGGGAAGAATTGAAACAACAATACAACGAAACCTTTCACCGCATGTGGCGCTACTATCTGAGCATCAGCATGGCTTCTTTCCGCGCCCGCAAAAACCAATTATGGCAGATCGTGTTCTCGCCGCACGGCGTGCCGGATGGTTATGTGGCCCCACGTTAGTCGCCTCTCTCTCCCCTGGCGGGAGAGTGTTGGAGTGAGGGGGATTTTGTTCGGTCTACGACCGCGACTCTATCAAGATAACCGGGTTTCGCCCCCGCACCACGAGGTACTTTCCTTGTGCGAACAAGGAAAGTACCCAAAGGAAGTCGCCCCGAAGAGCGGGCCGCGCACAGCGCGGCTGCCCTGCGCGCTTCGCTCGCCGCGGAGTCCCACCGACAGGTCATCCTTGGCCTGACGGCGAGAGTGCGGACTTCTGTCCGCACCCCTTCGGGCTGTTCCTTGCTCGCTGCAGTGCTCGGCTCGCTCTACGGGTTATGAAGAAAAAGAGACTTCGGCACAGCTGGGTAGCAACCCGATACAATCAGGCAATTGCCAATGACGACAAAAGAATCTTGCTTGCGTGGTATTTGATTTTAATGTTTGAACTGCATCCACAACTTGAGAAAGACACTCTGCCGCTCGGCCGTTTCCAGCTCTGCCGGCTGCTGCTCATGAACG
The DNA here is from genome assembly GCA_050739255.1 of Gammaproteobacteria bacterium. Taxonomy (GTDB): domain Bacteria; phylum Pseudomonadota; class Gammaproteobacteria; order Natronospirales; family REEB76; genus REEB76. The sequence continues at coordinate 2,709 of JBOIAY010000183.1, read as the reverse complement.
ACAGTCAATATCCCTGGTTCATTCTGGTGCCGGAGCGAGAAAACATCCACGAGATTCACGAGCTCATTGACACGGATCGTCTGCAACTGTGGGATGAATCGGTACAACTGTCGCGTGCGCTCACTGCCTGTTTCAAACCCGACAAACTCAATATCGCCGCACTCGGCAATCAGGTGCCACAGCTGCACGTGCACCACATCGTGCGCTATCGCCACGATCCGGCGTGGCCCGCGCCGGTGTGGGGGAAGCTACCACCGAAACCCTATTACAGTGGTGAGACCGCGAAACTCAAAATCCTGCTGACAAATGCCTTGGGTGAGGCACTCAAACCCATCTGACCCTTTCCGTCCGCTGTGGGATAATGCGCCCCGCATTTCCATCACACCGGCAATGTATGCCCAAACTCGGCGAACTCCCTTTCGTATTCTCGGACCCTGAGCTGAATCGGCTGGCGCCGCAGCGTCACGATGAGGTCTGGCTCAATACACAAATTGTGTCACAGTCCGCATGCTTCGTGCCGGTAACAGGTGAGAATAATGTTCTGCGTGCGGATGGCGTGACGCCGGTGTTATTGGATGCAAAAGCTGCAAAATCCGCGCTTGCCCAGGCCCAGTGTACGGTGCTGTTGGGGACCTATCGGAACCAAACCTGTTTTGCATTGGGTCTGCCGGCCGATATCACGCTGCCCGTGAACGATGTCATCCTCACGAATCTGCGGCCGCAATTCAGCGTGCTGAAGCAGGATACACTGGCGCTGCTGGGGTATGCCCGCGCCATGGTGCATTGGCATGTCCATAGCCGTTATTGCGGAAAATGCAGCGCACCCACGGAAAGCCGCCGCGCCGGTCACGAACTTCATTGCAGCCGCTGCGGCAACGTTCTATATCCACACGTGAATCCGGCAATGATCGTACTGGTGACTCACGAGGATCGCTGCCTGCTGGGCAGGCAAGCGCCCGGCAAGCGCTTTTCCACGCTCGCAGGATTCGTGGAACCTGGCGAAAGTCTCGAAGCGACGGTACGCCGCGAAGTCCGAGAGGAAACCAATATCCGCGTGGCTTCCATGCAGTACCGGGCATCACAACCCTGGCCTTATCCCGCCTCGCTGATGCTCGGTTTCCACGCGGTTGCGGAGAACACCGACATCCATTGCAACGACGGCGAACTGCTCGAGGCAGGCTGGTTCTCGCGTACGGACATCATTGAAGGTCTGCGTCGCAAAAGCCTTGCACTGTCCACACCCCAGTCCATTTCCTACTGGTTGTTGCGTGACTGGTTCGAGGAAACCGGCGGATTTGTACTGGCGGACTTCAACACTGCTGATAGCAGCGCCCATCCATGAATGCACCCGGCGCATTAATGAAGCGCGGGAATGTTCCGGCCCTGATCGCGCTGGTGGCACTGGCTTTCATCTGGGGCTACAACTGGGTGGCAATGAAAGTCGGTCTGGCCTACGCCGCGCCTTTCGATTTCATCGCGCTGCGCACCATGCTGGGCGGGATCTGTCTGCTGCTGGTCCTGGTGGTGCTGCGGCGTCCGCTGAAGCCACACAATCTGCGTGGCATACTCTGGCTTGGTTTTTTCCAAACCACCTTGTTCACCACGTTGGCGTTCTGGTCGCTGGTGCACGGCGGCGCCGGCAAGGCCGCGGTGTTGACGTACACCATGCCGTTCTGGGTCATCCTGCTGGCCATACCCTTCCTCGGTGAACGCATTCGCAAATTGCAATGGCTGGCGGTGTTGGTAGCGCTTGCCGGCATGCTGTGCATCTTCGAACCCTGGCACCGGAGCACAGGTCTGGTAAGTAGCATCATCGCGGTGTTGGCCGGCGTCACCTGGGCCGCGAGCGTCATCGTCGCCAAAAAGATCCCGGTGAAATCCATGTGGGAATTGTTGTCACTCACCGGCTGGCAGATGTTGTTCGGTGGTATCCCCATCGTGCTCATCGCTTGGTGGCTGCCGTCGCATCCCATCCAATGGACCGGAACTTTTATCTGGTCACTGTTCTACAACGTGATCCCCGCCAATGCACTGGCATGGTTATTGTGGCTATATGTCCTGCAAAAACTATCCGCAAGCGTCACGGGTTTGTGCTCCCTCGCAGTGCCGGTGGTGGGCGTGCTGGCCGCGTGGTTGCAACTCGGCGAGCGGCCGGACGGCCCGGAAGCCGCGGGCATGACGCTCATCATCGCGGCGTTGGCGCTGCTCTCCATTGCTGCTTTTTACCAGAAGAATGCCGGACCTGAGAATATATAAAAGTGAGCTGCTGTCGGTGAAAGTACCGTCAAGGCGGCACATTACCTGATATGAACAAAATTACATCCAGCGCACAACACCCAATCGCCGAGGCTGGCGCAGCGCCGCCCTCAGTTATCGATTTACCAGTGGTGGTAAAGACGCTGGAGACGCGTTACAGCGTAATTGGCGCGGTTAGCTTTGTGCATGTCCTCAACGACATGATGCAGTCGGTGATCGTGGCGATCTATCCGCTACTCAAGGGCAGTTTCGATCTCAGCTTTTTCCAGATCGGTGCAATCACCTTGACCTTCCAGTTGACCGCGTCGTTGCTGCAGCCGGTAGTAGGGATGGTCACCGACAAAAAACCACTGCCGTATTCACTCCCGATTGGCATGTGCTTTACGTTGGCTGGGTTGCTGTTGTTGTCCGTGGCGCCGACGTATCCGATCCTGTTGCTGGCGGTCGCGCTGA
>JBOIAY010000182.1:0-2229 GCA_050739255.1 Gammaproteobacteria bacterium | reverse complement strand
CCGTATCATTGACGAGCAAGAGCCGGTGTCGAGCATCTATGCAGATACCGAGGCGGAAGAGGAAGCATTGACTGTGAAAACCAAACCGCGCATTCCCTAGCCGAACGCACTTTAAGCCAAGTATCGTCACAATTCGCGTGGTGTGAATCTTACCGATGTAGCCGTGCTGGATACGCTTGCCGCGAAAATGTACTCGGCCATGACGCATGAATGGAGCGCCGCGCCGGTGGTGGGTGGAAAGACCTTGAGCGGCAAAGCGAAACCCTCGCTCAATCCTGCCGACAACCGTCAGACCGTGGGCATGATCTACCAAGCAGATGCCGACACCATCAAACTGGCCGTGGATATTGCTGTCAAGGCGCAACCCGGCTGGGATGCGACACCGGCTGACCAGCGCGCCGCCATTTTGGAACGTGCCGCTAGCTTGTTTGAGGAGCAGGCACCCGAACTGATGGCGTTGTGCGTGCGCGAAGCGGGCAAATCCATCCCGGATGCGGTCTCGGAAGTGCGCGAAGCGGTGGACTATCTTTACTATTACGCCGCGCGAGCGCGCGCCGATTTTAGTGCGCCCCTACGCCTGCCAGGACCTACCGGCGAGCGCAATGAACTATCTTTGCATGGCCGCGGCGTATTCGTAGCCATCAGCCCCTGGAATTTTCCGCTGGCGATTTTCACCGGCCAGGTGAGCGCTGCGCTGGCTGCCGGTAACTGCGTGCTGGCGAAACCCGCGGAACAGACTTCGCTTATCGGCGCACACACCGTGCGTCTGTTGCACCAAGCCGGCATTCCGGGTGAAGTGTTGCACTTCATTCCGGGCCGCGGTTCGGTCGTAGGCCCGCATGCCGTGGCGGATCCACGTATCGCCGGCGTGGTGTTCACCGGCTCGACAGAAACCGCAAGGATCGTCAATCAAACCCTCGCCAATCGCGACGGCATCATCCCGGTTTTGATCGCCGAGACTGGCGGCCAGAACGCCATGCTGGTGGACAGCTCGGCGCTGCCAGAACAGGTGGTGCAGGACGTGATGCAGTCTTCGTTCAACAGTGCTGGCCAGCGCTGCTCCGCGCTGCGCGTACTGTTTCTGCAGGAAGAGATTGCCCCACGCGTCATCGAAATGCTCAAGGGCAACATGCAGGAATTGTGCATCGGCGACCCCGGCCTGCTGCAAATCGATGTGGGGCCGGTGATAGATAAAGATGCACAAAAGATTCTGAACGAGCACGAAGACTGGATCGCCAAACATGGGAAGACCATCTGCAAGCTCGAATTGCCCGCATCCACAGCACACGGTACTTTCGTCGCGCCCCTCGCTGTGGAGATCGACAGCCTCGCTATCCTCAAGCGCGAAGTCTTCGGCCCCATCTTGCATGTGTTGCGCTACAAGTCACGGGATCTGGACCAGGTGATAGCCGCGGTGAACAACACTGGTTATGGCCTGACACTCGGCATCCACACACGCATAGACAGCGCCGCACAGTACATACAGTCGCGCATGCGCGTGGGCAATGCCTATGTGAACCGCAACATGATCGGCGCGGTGGTGGGCGTGCAACCCTTCGGCGGCCAGGGCCTGTCCGGTACCGGGCCGAAGGCGGGTGGGCCGCATTATATGTTGCGTTTCGCGACCGAGCGCACGCTCACAATCAACACCGCGGCGGTGGGCGGCAATGCCACTCTCTTGTCACTCGGAGACGCGTGACAAGAAGGTGAGGGTGTGAGGGGCGAGTAAGTGAGGGATGAAAGCAACCTTTCCTCACAGGCGGCGTAGCCGCCGACCACACCCCTCACTTCCTCACGAGCGATGGAGCATCCAGATTTGTTGTATCAAGAACATCACAACAGGGTTATTTAGCACGCACATGGCCATAAGTGTCTTCGATATGTTCAAGATCGGCGTGGGACCGTCCAGTTCCCACACCGTCGGACCCATGCGCGCCGCGCGTCAGTTCCTGCTGGACCTGGAAGAGAAGGAACTGCTCAATTCGACCACGCAGATAGTGGCGCAGCTTTACGGCTCATTGGCCCTGACCGGCAAGGGGCATGGTACGGATCGTGCCGTACTGCTTGGTTTGGAGGGTGAAACGCCTGACGAGGTGAACACTGAAGACATCGGCACGCGGCTCAAGAACATCCGCGACACTGGCAGGATCAACCTGCTTGGCAAGCGCGAGATCACGTTTGACGAACCCATGAACCTGCTGTTCCACAAGGACCAGGTGCTGCCAAAAC
>JBOIAY010000181.1:0-11842 GCA_050739255.1 Gammaproteobacteria bacterium | reverse complement strand
CGGGCGGCAGTGTTTCCGACCAGCTCAGGTTGGCTTCGCGGTTCAGCATATGCTGCGCGCGCTGTTCTGCGAAATGGATTTTTGTCACAGGCACATCGTTGATGGCGGTCAGACGCGCGCGCACCACCGGGTACAGTACTGGCGAAGGCAAGTCGTGAGACGTAAAGAACTGGGCGACGGTGGTGCGCTGATCCGGCTGGATGTTGATGATGAAGTTATTGGGAGCATCGGCCGGCAGCGTGGTGCGCCAGCTTGACAGCAGATCGCCGCGCACCAGCCCCAGCAGCAACAGCACCATGAGGCCGATACCGAAGGCCACCATCAGGATGACGGCGTCGCGCCGGTGACGATTGAGATTCGCAAGACCGTAGCGCCAACCGGCGATGGCATTGTGACGCAGGGGTTTCAGCAGCATCAGCAGCAGCACTGCGCCGAGCGCAAGTATCGCCACGCTGATGGCAAGACCCAATAACAGATAGAGCGCCAGCTTGAGTTCACCCACCTGCCACCAGGCAAGCAGCAGCGCGGTGAGGATGGCCGTGCCATACGTCACGTAGCCGCGCACCGGCGGAGGCAGAAGATCACGTCGCAGGACGCGCGCCGGCGGCGTGTCGCCCAGCCGCATGAGCGGCGGCCAAGCGAAGCCGATCAGCAACACCAGACCGACACCGAACGCAGACAACGCCGGCACCAGACCGGGCGCAGGCAACGCACTTGGCAGGAAATTCTTCAAGGTTGCCACCAGTCCAAATTGGGCGAGGAATCCGATGAAGATGCCGATGATGCCGGCGGCGATACCGAGCCACAGGAGTTCCAGCAGCAATACTGTTTGCACGCGCCGGCGTGTGAGGCCCAGACATTTGAGCACCGCAACAGTATCGGTATAGCGGGTAGCGTAGCGGCGTGCCGCCAGAATCACGGCTACGGCGGAGATGAGCACGCTCACCAGCGCCGCGAGCGCCAGGAAACGCTGTGCGCGTGTGATGGCGTCGGTCAATTCGCGGCGGCTGTCGCCGGCATCCTGCATATTCACGCCCGCGGGCAAGTGGTCATGGAAGATTTTCTCCAGATCAGCGATAACCAGCGGCGGTCCGGCCATGAGGAGTTTGTAACGTACCCGTGAGTTGACGTTCACAAGTCCGGTGTCAGGAATGTCGGTGTAATTCAACAATACTTTTGGCGCCAGGGAGGTGAATCCGAAGCCGCCGTCTGGCAGATAGGCGATGATGGATGCGATGCGTGCCTGGAGTTTGCCGATCTGTACTGTATCGCCAATTTGTAATCCGAGCGTCGTAAGCACGCGCGGTTCGACCCAGATGGTGCCGGCCGCGGGAATCCCATGCGTCACATGGCTGGGTCCGAACGGCTGTTTACTGACACGCACTCGGCCGCGCAGCGGATAGTTGTCACTGACGGCATGGATGTCGGTGAGCGTCGTCTTGTCACCGTTGAACAGCACTGTGGGGAAATCCATGACTTGTGCAGTACTGGCACCGGCCGCGTGGGCGGTCTGCGCGAAATGGGCTGACAGCGGTTCGCCGGAAGACAGCACCAGATCCGCCGCCAGACTTTCGCCCGCCTGCTCCTGCACCGCCATGTGGGCGCGGTCGGTGAAAAAGCCCACGGCGCTCACGGCGGCGAGCGCGAGTACCAGCGCCAGAGCCATGATGCCCAGTTCGCCGCTGCGCAGGCCGCGGCGGAATTGGCGCAAGGACAAACGCAGCACCATCATGGCGCCACCAGCCGGCCGGCGTGAAGATTCAAGATGCGATCGCAACGCGAAGCCAGCTCCGTATCGTGGGTGACCAGCACCAGCGTGGCGTGGTGCGCGGTATTCAGTTTGAACAGCAGCTCGATGATGAGGTGGCCGGTGGCAGCATCCAGATTGCCGGTGGGTTCGTCGGCGAACAGGATCGCCGGTTCGCCGGCATAAGCGCGCGCGATGGCTACGCGCTGCTGTTCGCCGCCAGAGAGCTTCGGTGGATAGTAGCCGGCGCGTTCCGCGAGGCCCACGGATGCGAGCACCGCGCGTGCTTTGGGTGCTGCTTCGCGGTCGCCGCTGAGTTCCAGCGGCAGCATGACGTTTTCCAGCGTCGTGAGACCCGGCAGCAGATGGAACGACTGGAATACGAAACCGATTTGCCGCGCGCGGCGTGCGGCGCGGGCGTCTTCATCCAGCGCGCTCAGGTTCTCGCGATCCAGCCACACACTGCCATAACTTGGGATATCGAGGCCGGCCAGCAAACCCAGCAGCGTGGATTTGCCGGAACCGGATGGACCGACGATGGCCACCGATTCGCCGCGCCGGATCGTGAACGACACATCCTCCAGAATGGTCAGCACACCATCGGGACTGGTAACCTGTTTGCCCAAACGATCTGCGCGAAGCAGGAGATCATTATTCATCATGCTGAAACGTATCCTTTTTATTGGACTATTGTGTTCTGCCGTCACGGCTTGGGCCAAACCACCTGCCATTCTGGTGATGGGCGACAGTCTGAGCGCGGCCTACGGGATCGAGACTTCCCGGGGTTGGGTCGTCTTGCTCGAACACCGGCTTGCGGCGCGCGGCTATGACTATACCGTGATTAACGCCAGCGTCAGCGGCGATACTTCCGCGCAGGGTTTGACGCACCTGCCGATGGAGCTGGCACGGCATCATCCCGCCATCGTGATCCTGGAACTGGGCGCCAACGACGGCCTGCGCGGCCTGTCGGTGCCGGCCATGCAACAGAATCTTGCGCACATGATCGCCCTGTCGAAACAAGCGGGCGCGGAAGTGCTGCTCGTCGGTATCCTGCTGCCGCCCAACTATGGGCCGGAGTACACGCAAAAGTTCACCGCGGTATATCCACGACTGGCAAAAAAGTATCGTGTGCCGCTGGTGCCGTTCCTGTTGGCGGGTGTGGCGGAACATCGGCAGTGGTTGCAGACGCACGGCATGCATCCGCTGGCCATGGCGGAGCCGCGGGTACTGGAGAACGTCTGGGTGAAACTGGAACCGCTGCTCAAGCGGCGCTCAATGCGAAAGCAGCATCAAAAAGTATAATTGAAGAACAGGCCAAGACTGTTGCCGTTCACATTTCCTTGGGAACTGCGGTAGCTGATGTTGGTATAGCGCACACCGAAGAGCCAGTAACGATATTCCAACAGCCAGCCAGCGGAATTGTTGAAATCCGTATTTGGCGCAAGACCGTCCATGTCCAGCTTCGGGCTCAACTAATAGGTAATGCCGGCGCCGAAATGATTCCTGCCGAGGTTGTAGATGCCGATCACGTCGAGGGGGAAGCGGGAGAAACTGATGGTGGCGTTGCTGGCCACCACGGCGGTATAGGCATAACCCAGCGTTCCATTGAAGCTCCAGTGGGAGGCGCCGAAATTGGTGAGGAAACCGAGATCGCCATACACCGCGTTGCCGGCGTAGATGCTCTTGGTATCACCGTTGGTGAACGTGACTGTCGCGAGCTTGTCGCTGCCGCCGGCAATCCCCGCATCCACGGTGAAATGGGTGTTGGAGTAGCCGGTATCGCCCGGATCGGCATGGGCGGAGAACATCATCAGCGCGGCGAACACGCCAAACAGAACAGCCAGCCAATGGGTACGCATGTGACCTCCTTGATTGCCGTTCGGCTGTTGTTGCAGTACGCGATCTGTGTGAGTGTCAGCGCAAATGACCATCGGCACGCGCATCGGCCCAGTCCAGGATCAGTTTTACCCTTGGCGTGACCAGCTTGAGCGCTTGCTGGTAATTCACCCAGCGGTATTCCATGTGTTCGCGGATACCGGTCTCCGGATTGGCGGCGAGCGTAATTATTTCTTCCGGGGTCCTGGCCAGATAATAACGCGCCACCTTGCCGCGGCTATACGGTTCGGTTTCGCGGTAGTCTTCACCCCAATTGAATTCCAGTTTGTTGATGCCGGTTTCTTCCCTGACTTCGCGGATTGCCGCTTGCAGCGGAGTCTCGCCCAGTTCAACAGCGCCCTTGGGAAAATCCCAGTAGCTGTAGGCGCGCAACAGTAGAAAGTGGCGGCCGGATTGCGCGTCGCGCAATATAGCCACGCCGGCGGAGAGATGACGTCGAGTGGGCATAAGGCAATTATAGAACCCGCACGCGAAACGTGGCGGATGTATGGGTCGACTCGCGGCTTCAGGCCATCTGGGCGGCCAGCGTCTTGCGGTAGAGTTGCAGGTCGCGCACCGACTCGAATTTCTCCTGCAACAGTGTTGACAGGCTCGTCATGATGCGTTCTATGACGCGCTTCTGCCAGTCCAGGTTGAAATCTATTTGATTGTTCAGCCAGCGTTCCACCCATCCCGGTTCCGGCAGACGGCTTTGCACGGTGTCCTTGGGGAAGAGCTTCTTATTCACGTGCAGATTGGTGGGATGCAGCGCATTGGAGGTGCGGATGCTGGCCATGAGCACGCCCATCCTGGCAAATGCCATGCGCGCCACATTGCCCTGCTTTTGGATGGCGCGCTCCATGTACTTGCGGTAGCAGCCGCCGTGACGCGCCTCGTCCTGTGAGATGAGCGTATAGATGTGCTTGATGACCGGCTCAGTGTGCCATTCGGACGCGCGCCGGTACCACTGGGTGAGGCGCATTTCACCGCAAAAGTGCATCATCAGGGTTTCCAGCGGTGGCGCCGGATCAAATTCAAAGCGGACTGCTTGCAATTCCTGCTCAGTGGGCGCGTACTCGGGCCGGAAACGCCGCAGATATTCCTGCAGCACCAGCGAATGTTTCTGCTCCTCGTAGAACCACACTGACATGAAGGCGCAGAAATCCGCATCGTCGCGGAAGTCGCGCAGGAACATATCCGTGGCCGGCAGCGCCGACCATTCGGTGATGGCATTCATCTTTATGGTGCGCGCTTGCTCGTCTGAGAGCAGTTTAGATTGGTGGCTGCCCCAGGGCACGTCGGTTTCAAGGCGCCAGCGCGCCTTTTCCAGGGTTTTGAAGATTTCCGGATAGAGCATGTTCGTGACTTTCATCGCTGTGTCTCTTGATCGCACTGCCTTCCCTGGAATAAATACGCGGCGCGCGAGTGTATGGAGGCGTCAACACGCATTTTAGCCTCTCGGCTTACCGGCCGCATTGCAAGCTTCTATTGTACGCTAAATCCATGATTTACAAGCAATTTACGCCAAGCTGCGGGAAGCGGCGGGCGTCCTGGACAGACCAATTTTGCGACCAGCGTCGAACGATAGCAGCGAACACAGCGGCTAGAATACACACCATGAAATCGCTGCTCGCCGTTCGTCACGTGCCTTTCGAGGACTTGGGCTGCTTCGAGGCGCCGCTGACCGAAGCGGGTTATGCCATCCGCTACGTGGATGCGCCCACTGCGGATTTCACGCGGCTGGGTCAAGCCGATTGGGATTTGCTGGTGGTGCTGGGCGGCCCCATCGGTATCCACGAGCAGCAGGATTATCCTTTCCTCAGCGGCGAGTTGCGCCTTCTGGAAGCGCGCCTCAAGCGCAAGGCGCCGACGCTGGGGATTTGCCTGGGCAGTCAGCTTATGGCGCATGCGCTGGGCGCGCGAGTTCACAAAAGCCGGGGCGTGGAAATCGGCTGGAAATCGCTGACCCTGACTGATGCGGGCCGCGATTCATCGCTGCAGCATTTCCAAAAACCCGTGTTTCACTGGCATGGTGAAAGCTTTGAGTTGCCGGCCGGCGCCCGATCCCTTGCAGCTACGGAACTGTGTCCGCATCAGGCGTTTTCCTTGGGGAGCATGCTGCTGGGGCTGCAGTTCCATCCGGAAGTGACCGCACGCGGATTGGAACAATGGTACGTGGGGCACACGGGCGAGTTGCGCACTCAGGGTCTGTCGCTTGCCGGTCTGCGCCAGGACGCGGCACGCTTCGCTCCGGCGCTGGCGCGTGCGTCCGGCGCATTTCTGCATGACTGGCTCACGACGCTTTGAAGGCAATCTCCGGCTGGATTTTGATTTCGGTCTTCAGACTGTTGGCGATGTAACAGTGTTCGTGGGCGGTGTGTACGAGTTGACGTATGCGTTCCTCGCGCGCCTCGCCACGAATGACGATACGTGGCTTGAGAGTTATCCTGGTAATGCGCATCGGCTCGTCGTCTTCCGGCATGAGGCCTTCGGCCTTGTCTTCATACTCCACCACATCAATCCGTGCCCGTGCGGCAATCGCGAGGAAGGACAGCATCTGGCAGGAGGCCACCGCCATCACCAGCAGTTGTTCGGGATTGAGCAATTGTGCTTTGCCACGGAATGCAGGATCGGATGACATGGTCAGGGAGTGTTCCGCCGGTGGTGCCGTGACCCGGTGGCTGCGATCATAGACTTCGTAACCCGCGCCGGTGCTGCCTTTCCAGTTGCAGATCGCCTGGTAACGATGCATGGCATGTTGTTCAGTCATGACGATGACTTCTTTTCATGCCGGTGAACTTGCGTACGACTGGAAAATATAAAGCGTAAGGCAAACAGTGGAATAGCTTGAGCAGCATCACAAAACGCCACGGAAAAGCAATCTCGAATTTCTGTTTCAGAATGCCGCGGTACAGCGTCTCGGCGGCATCTTCCACGCTCATGAGAAACGGCATGGGAGAACGGTTGCCCTCGGTCATGGGTGTTGCCACGAAACCGGGATTGCACACCGAAATGCAAATACCCTCGCGTTCCAGCTCGAAACGCAGTGATTCAGCCAGGTTAATGAGTGCGGCCTTGGTGGGACCATAGGCGGCCGCGCGCGGTACGCCACGATAACCGGCAACACTTGCCATAATCACGATATGCCCAGCTTGGCGTTTGCGGAAAGCCGGCAGCACGGCGTCAATGCCGTTGATGACGCCCAGATAATTTACCTGCATGTGTTTGGCGAAGATTTTGGCGTGCAGCTCTTCGAGTTTCATAAACTCACCGATGCCGGCGTTGAACACTGCGAGCTGCAAGGGACCCAGCTCCGATTCGATATGCGCAGCGGTTTTGCGCATCGCATCGAGGTCCGTGACATCCAAGGGATAGGCATGCGCCTTCTCCTCCGCCAACCGCACGGTTTCTTCCAATGCTTCCAGACGGCGTCCGGATACGGCCACCGTCCAGCCCTCGTGCACCAGCCGCAAGGCCAGCGCCCGCCCGATGCCGGAGCCGCCACCGGTAATCCAGGCCACTTTCTTTGTGGTTGTATCCATGCAAAACCTCGCGTAATCAGGGCTGAAATTTTACTCTGAACCGAGCGCATTTCGCGGCTTGCTGCTTTGAAGCGGGTGCTATACCTTGTACCCGTTGAGAATACGTTCTTGAAGCTCGCGAGGGTTCCCATGGAAAAGATCTGGCTCACGGAATATCCCAAAGGTGTACCCGCCGAGATCAATCCGGACCAGTACGCTTCCCTGAAGGCAATGTTCGAGGACAGTTGCCGTCAATATGCGGCGCTGCCGGCGTATTCCAATCTTGGCGTCACCCTGAGTTACGCGGACCTGGATCGGCTGAGCGGCCAGTTCGGCGCGTATTTGCAGAAAGTGATAGGTCTCAATAAAGGCGACCGGATCGCCATCATGATGCCGAACCTGTTGCAGTATCCGGTGGCGCTGTTCGGTATTCTGCGCGCCGGTATGGTGGCGGTGAACGTCAACCCATTGTATACCGCACGTGAATTGGAGCATCAACTCAAGGATTCCGGCGCCCGCACTATCGTGATCCTGGAAAATTTCGCCAGCACGTTGCAGGAAGCGTTGCCTCATACAGACGTGAATACTGTAGTGGTCACGGCCATCGGTGATTTGGTGCCGTTTCCCAAGCGCGCGCTGGTGAATTTTGTGGTGCGGCATGTAAAGAAAATGGTGCCACGTTGGCATATTGATGGCACTGTATCGTTCCACGAAGCCCTGGCCCAAGGTGCACAACATACGCTGGATGACGTAGAAGTTGAGCACGAGGACATCGCTTTTCTGCAATATACCGGCGGCACTACCGGCGTCGCCAAGGGTGCAGTGCTCACCCACTGCAACATGGTAGCCAATGTCTTGCAGGCATCTGCTTGGCTGCACTCACTGCTTGAAACCGGCCGTGAAGTCATGATTACGGCCTTGCCGCTGTATCACATCTTTTCACTCACGGCCAATTGCCTGACCTTTATGAAGATCGGTGGGCATAATATTCTCATCACCAATCCCCGCGACATGCCGGGGTTCGTCAAGGAACTGGGCCAGGTTAAATTCACGGGTATCACCGGCGTGAACACTTTGTTCAACGGTTTGCTGCACACGTCGGGTTTCGATCAACTGGATTTTTCTGCCCTGAAAATATCCCTGGGTGGCGGCATGGCAGTGCAGCGCGCAGTGGCGGCGAAGTGGAAACAGGTTACGAAAGTGCCGCTCATTGAGGCCTATGGTCTGACAGAAACCTCCCCGGCCGCCTGCATCAATCCGCTGGATCTCAAGGACTACAACGGCAGTATCGGTCTGCCGATCCCATCCACGGATATCTCCATCCGTGACGATGATGGCAAAGAATTACCATTGGGTGAGGTAGGTGAGCTGTGTTTCAAGGGCCCGCAAGTAATGCGCGGCTACTGGAATCGGCCCGATGAGACGGCCAAGGTGCTGTCCGCCGATGGCTGGCTGCGCACTGGTGACATGGGTCGGGTAGACGCACGCGGTTACGTTTACATCGTGGACCGCAAGAAGGACATGATCCTGGTGTCAGGGTTCAACGTGTATCCCAACGAAGTGGAAGACGTGATCGCCATGCATCCCGGCGTGCTCGAGGTGGCTGCCGTGGGCGTGCCCGACGAGCATTCCGGCGAAGTGGTGAAACTGTTCGTGGTGAAAAAGGATCCAAAACTCACCGTTGAGGCACTCAAGGAGTATGCCCACAATGAACTCACCGGCTACAAACGGCCGAAGAACATCGAGTTCCGTGATGAGCTGCCCAAGTCCAACGTCGGCAAAATCCTGCGGCGTGAGTTGCGGGATGCGGAGCGCAAGAAACAACAGCATTGAGCGATTTTATGTAGGTTGGGGTGAGTGCAGCGAAGCCCAACTTTTTACTTGTTGGATTTCGGCAGACGCTTCAACTCAACCTACACTTATTGTGTAATCAAACTGAGGCTCATAATGGCTCAATCGCAAACTTTATTAACATGTGTTCGCGATGCCGGGTTTTTACCCGTGCGCGTTGATGGCGGTGCCAGATGGCATGAGTGCGAGGGAAAACTTGTATTGGGAACCCTGGAGGGTTATTTAGGAGCCCTGAAATCGTTGGGCGTAAAATTTATTTTGGTGTTTGCCGAAGTATTTGCCGAGTCAGATTTTGTTGCAGAGGATCTTTCGGATATCGAGCTCCTTGAAGAGAAATATTTGACCACCGATGAGAATGTTGACCTTACAGCTTTTGTGTCCGCAATTAAGGACTTCAGGAAACACATTGGAGAGGAATGCCTATATCGCTTATCTGCTTTGGTAGACAATCTGGAACTTGAGTACTGTATTGAGCCAGATTGATGGGGGTCATTTATATCTGTTAAAGATGCCGCAATTAAGGCTGCTCACGATCATATTGAAAAGGCGATGGTCCGCGATGAGGAGGATGCGGAAGAACAAGAAGCAAAACTGATTAAAATCCTTCGGAATCTCATAGGCGATCCTGAGTTTATTAGGTTACCTACACAAAAGGCAATGAAGGCATACGCGCTTGAGATACATCCAGAGTTGCAAGATTTGGAAGAAAGCGTGATTCGAGATGAGATTCAGGTGCTAGATGGCAAGATCGAAGCAAAAGGACTTCGCAAACGTCTTAAAAGAACCTGAGCAAACTTAAGGTAAGCGAAGTCTTAAGCTCACTGTGTGGGCGATGTACAGGGATGTACAAGTGTCGCGGGAGGCAGGATGCCGAGAGCGACCACGAAACCCTGCATTCAATCAACGCGGCCAAAGGCCGTACAAAAATCCCCCTCACCCCAACCTCTCCCCTTCGGGGCGAGGGGGCAAAGTCGCGGCTGCTTTGCAGCCGCGTCAGTTATTTCGGTGATACGCCGGGCTCAGTTCATGCACTGCCGTGATCATGGCGGCGACATGGTCCGGTTTGACGTCAGGGGTGATGCCGTGGCCGAGATTGAACACGTGACCGCTGCCTTCTCCGAAACTGTCGAGAACGTTTCCCACTTCTTCGCGTATGCGTTCCGGCGGGGCATGGAGCGCGGCGGGATCGAGATTGCCCTGTAATGCCACTTTGTTGCCGACACGGCGACGCGCGTCGCCCAGATCCTGGGTCCAGTCAATGCCAAGCGCATCGGCGCCGCTCTCCGCCATGGCATCCAGCCACTGTCCGCCACCCTTGGTGAATAGTATCACTGGCACAGCGCGGCCTTCGTGTTTGCGCGTCAGACCGCGCACGATAGCGGTCATGTAGCGTAGCGAGAATTCATTGTAAGCATCGCCGGTGAGCACACCACCCCAGGTATCGAACAGCATCACTGCCTGTGCGCCGGCGGCGATCTGCGCGTTGAGATACTGCATGACGCTGCGGGCCAGCACTTTCAGCAATTTGTGCAGGGTGTCCGGTTCGGCGTACAGCATGCCCTTGATGCGCATGAATTCCTTGCTCGCGCCGCCTTCCACCATGTAACAGGCGAGCGTCCAGGGACTGCCGGCAAAACCAATGAGCGGCACGCGATCGTCCAGTTCGCGGCGTATGAGGCGCACAGCATCCATGACGTATCGCACGTCGGTTTCGGGATCGGGCACGCCCAGCTTAGAGACTGCCGCCGCATCGCGCACCGGCCGCTCGAAGCTCGGACCTTCGCCTTCCACGAAATGCAGGCTCAGCCCCATGGCGGCGGGAATCGTGAGAATGTCGGAGAACAGGATGGTGGCATCCAGCGGGAAACGGTTCAGCGGTTGCAGGGCGACTTCGCAGGCGAGTTCCGGCGTGCTCATGAGCTTGATAAAACTGCCGGCCCGGGCGCGGGTGGCGCGGTATTCAGGCAGATACCGGCCCGCCTGACGCATAAACCAAACCGGCGTGCGCTCGGTTTTTTCGCGCAGCAGCGCACGCAGCAGCAGGTCATTCTTCAGTGGTGCGGTCAAGCTGTTTCCTTGGGAAAAGCCACACGATAAACGTCCGTTGGACAAAAATCCCCCCGTGCGCAACGCGCTCCCCCCTTTGACAAAGGGGGGGGCAGGGGGGATTTCAAGTCACTGTAGTCAGCGAACAGATAGGTGTTGGCGGCGGTCATTTTGGAAAGATTGCGGCGATGCTGCGCTGGATTTCTTCGGCAGCGGCGCGCGGGTCCGGCGCCTTGCGGATGGGGCGGCCCACCACAATGTAGTCGGCACCACTGTGGAATGCTTGTTCCACGCTGACAGCGCGCTTCTGATCGTCGTCCGGACGGTTGTCCACGGGACGGATACCAGGTGCCACTACCAGCAGTCGGTGGTCAATGAAGGCGCGCAAGCGGGCTGCTTCCATGCCCGAAGACACCACGCCGTCGCAGCCGGCTTCGAGCGCGCGGCGCGCGCGCGACAACACCAATTGCTCCACGTCACAATGAAAACCCAGATCATCCAGATCGCCGCGGTCCAGGCTGGTCAGCACCGTGACGGCGAGCACTTTGAGCTCGCCCTTCACTTCCGCGGCAGTTTCCATGATGGACTGGTTGCCGTGCACGGTGCAGAAGGTGGCGCCGCGATGCGACAACTGGCGCACCGCCGCCTGCACCGTGGCGGGGATGTCGAAGAACTTGAGGTCCACGAAGACTTTCTTGTGTTGTGCTGTCAGCCAGTCCAGCAGTTCGAAATAGCCGCCGGCCATGAACAGTTCCAGGCCGATCTTGTAGAACTGCACTGCATCACCCAGTTGTCTCACCAG
>JBOIAY010000180.1:0-2354 GCA_050739255.1 Gammaproteobacteria bacterium | reverse complement strand
CACTGGAAAGCGCCGCCTTTTCACGGCGCACGCCAACCCCAGACGGTATAAAGCAGCGTGCCGTTCGCGAGCCACCAGGCGAGCGAAAACGGGCTGGTGAGTACCGTTAAAAATCCGATTTTCCAGGAACCCGGTGTATTGCCGGCATGCAGGCCGGCCTGCACTGTACACCAGGTGCTCCAAGCCATCCACAACAATAGCACCGCGCCGGCGATACCCAGCGCACCCACCACATGCGGGCGCCGGTTGAGGAATGTCACCGCGCCAAGGATGGCCAATGCCAGCCACATCACGTCGCCAGTGATGGCGCCGCAGGCGGTCATGAGCGATTCCTTGACACGTCCGCGCATCGACGCGTTCGCCATGATGGTCATCACTGGTCCCGGCGGTGCAGCGATGCTGATGGCCAGCACAGCCCCGGCGAGCACTGCGTGCAAAACAGAAATATGGACGATGTGATTCATACCCGATTAGAATTGAAAAAGCCGCCGTGAGCCGCGACAAAAGTATTTCGCATTGTGGTGGGATGTTGGACATATACGGCCACAATCTACAGAAATGTCTCCCCCCATCCCTACCTGTTCTGCATGGTGCATCCTGCGCCACTTGAACTCCAGGGTGGCTCTGATCGCTGCGCTTCCCTGCTCCGCGCTCAGACCCGGGGCTGCCTTCCTTGGCAGCCCGCGCATCGCTTTGCGATGCGCCCATGGCCACCCGTTCATCGGGCCGAAACAATGTTTCGGCTATTCCGCTTCACCCTACAAGGGGAGAAGGTGTGTAAAGAAATGAATTCCCACCAGAGTCTTACGCTGTACTTATTACGTTATCCCACGTGTTGGGAAGAGGGCCTTCGATCCTCAAAAACTGTGAGACAAACTCACGTAGGGGAACCGTCCCGGAATCGGGTACACCGTGGGATCGAAGCTGCCGATGGAATGTGAGACCGGCGGCTGTTTGTCGAACACGTTGAGTATGCCGATGGTCAGTGTGGTCTTGTTGTCCGCGAACGCGTATTTCACTTGCACGTCATGATAGGTTGCCGCACCCATCTTGTTTTGTGATAGTGCGTTGTCCGTGTAATCCGGATACGTGCATAGGCCCAAGTTGGTCAGGCTCTGGGGCGTGCCGTCGAAGCGGTCGCTGCAGGATTCGATCAAATCGCTGATGTAATGGACGCTCCATAACGCCTGCCAGGAACCGTAGTTCCATCGGGCATCCAGTTCGGATTTGAATTTTGGATAACCACCCTTCGGCTGACCGGTCTCCGCGCCCACCAGTTGCGTAATGACGGGCGCAGTGGGATTAGCCTGGTTCGGCTGGGTTTGGGTGAAGAGCTTCACCCAGGTAGTCTGCCAGTTGAAATCAAACGTGCCGCTGCGCTGGGTCTGCAAAGAGTACCGTGTGCCGAAATCCACGCCTTCCGTCAACAGAGTGCCGAGATTGAAATTGCCATTCTGCAGATTGGATATCGCGCCCGAGGCATTACGGCTGATGAACGCACAATAATTCGGCAAGCCGCTGATATAACAGCCATTCAGGACATTTTGTGGATTGAGGCTGCCGATGGCGTTATCTACCTCGATTTTGAAGTAGTCCGCCGTGAAACTCAACGGCAGCTCCTGCCAAGGCATGACCGTGGCGCCCAGCGTGCGAGACGTGGAGGTTTCCGGTTGCAGGTTGGGATTGCGGCCAGACGTACTGGGCACGTCAGGATTCACCTGCGTATAGTTTGTCGGCACACCCGCCGCCGCACAGTTTGCCGCGATGGTTCCGCCTTTGCTTTGATAGTCGCTGCACGGATCCGCCACACTGGCGGTACCGGCAACACTGGCGGTGAACAAATCCGCCATGCTCGGGGCATTGAAGTCCTGAGACCAACTGGCGCGTACCGCCACCTGATCATTCACGGTCCAGTGCAAGGCCGCCAGGTTGCTGTTGATGGAGCCAAAACTGCTGTAATTGGAATGGCGCGTGGCGGCATCGAGGCTGAGCGATTTGGCCAGCGGTACATTGGCGAGAATCGGCACATTGAATGCCAGCGAACCGGCATTGGCATGATAACCGCCGCTGATCGGCGGGTTCGCGCCGGCGCTGCTCTCCCCCACCGCCGCGAGCGCGTCCGGCTGATCCAGACCGGTCTCGTTCAGATATTCATAACCCAAGGTAGCCTGCAAAGGTCCCGCAGGCAGCTGCACCAGCGGCGTGGAAATGCTCGCGGTGTAGTCGCGCTGGTTGGTTTCCAGATATTGCTGCGCGGTGTAGGTGATGTAGTTGGCCATGGCCGGCGTGATGCTGCCGCCGTTGTACTGTCCGCCAAACAGATTGAGCGGTACACACGACGGATTGGCAGTGCC
>JBOIAY010000179.1:0-5168 GCA_050739255.1 Gammaproteobacteria bacterium | reverse complement strand
GTGCGGCCGCGCCTATGGCGTGCGCTTCCTGTGGATGTGGCCCAACGCGCGCATCTCGGTCATGGGTGGCGAACAGGCGGCGTCCGTGCTTGCCACTGTCAAGCGCGACGGTATCGAAGCCAAGGGTGGCAAATGGAGTCAGAAAGAGGAAGAAACCTTCAAGGCGCCGTTGCGTGAACAGTATGAGCATCAAGGACATCCCTACTATGCCACGGCACGCCTGTGGGACGACGGCATCATTGATCCGGCGGATACCCGCCGGGTGTTGGGGTTGGCGCTCGCCACGGCCGAGAATGCGCCACTGGAATCGGGTGGCCACTATGGAATATTCAGAATGTAGTCCTCTTCTACCCTCGCCCCTTGCGGGAGAGGGATAGGGTGAGGGGAAACATTTTAAGGTACAGAAATGACTGACATCGTGTTGTTGCAAGTTGATTCCCGCGGCGTGGCCACGCTCACGCTCAACCGTCCCGAGAAGCACAACGCCTTTGACGATACGCTCATCGCTGAACTCACACACAAACTGGTCCAGCTCAACAATGACAAGAAGGTACGCATCGTGGTGCTCACCGGCACCGGCAAATCGTTTTCCGCCGGTGCCGATCTCACCTGGATGCGCTCCATGGCAAAGTTCAGCGAAGCAGAAAACATCGAGGACGCGCTGAAACTCGCCGAATTGATGGACGTGCTGAACACCCTGCGAAAACCAACCATTGCGCGGGTCAACGGTGCCGTGTTCGGCGGCGGCGTGGGGCTGGTAGCCTGTTGCGATATCGCCATCGCCGCGGATACCGCCAAATTCGCGTTGTCAGAAGTACGCCTGGGCTTGGTGCCGTCAGTAATTTCGCCTCATGTCATCGCTGCCATCGGTGCGCATCAGGCACGACGCTATTTCCTCACCGCCGACGCCATTGACGTGCGGAAGGCCAGGGAAATCGGATTGGTGGATGAAGTCGTGGCCGTCGATAAGCTGGATGAGGCGGTGAACAGAGAAGTGGAGTTGCTGCTCAAGGCCGGCCCCAACGCGCTTGTCGCTTGCAAGGAACTGATTGCCACAAACGCTGCCGCCGGGGTTTCCACACGCCGCGCGCTCAAGCAAAAAACTGCCCAGCTCATCGCCCAGTTGCGTGTATCCGACGAAGGCCAGGAAGGGCTCAGCGCCTTTCTTGAGAAACGACCACCCAAATGGACTAAAAACTGATCTTTTGTTTTCTGATGGTGTTGGAAATGACCTCGCAATCCTCATGTATTGCCATATACACTTCGGCAGCTCGGCCATTTCCGCCTACCCAGAAACCAAAATCTCTAATTTTTAGTTACATTGGCCAAATGAAGGTATAACGAACATGCGACCAATCATTAATGTCGCTGATCTGGAAATACGATCGGTCGACGCAGATCGTGCCCCCAAGGGAAAGAACGGCGCGAATTACGACATCCGTTGGGGCGAAATTTCCACGCGCATCGGCGCCCAGAAGCTGGGTTACAACCTCACGGTTGTGGCACCGGGCAAGCGCAACTGTCCGTTCCACAGCCATCGCGTGGAAGAGGAAATGTTCTTCATCCTCGAGGGTGAAGGTGAATTGCGTTTTGGCGAAAAGCGCTATCCGCTGAAACCCGGCGATTTCATTGCCTGCCCGCCCGGTGCACCCGAAGTGGCACACCAGATCATCAATACCGGAAACATCGAGATGCGTTATCTGGCGGTTAGCACCCTGGCCGAAGTGGAGATTTGTGACTATCCGGATTCAGGAAAATTCGGCGTGTTTGAAGATGCCCCTTCGGATAAGCATCTGCGATTCAGATTCTTGTCGCGGATGGAGAAGTCGTTGGATTACTGGGACGGCGAGTAGATACCTTCAACCATGTTCAAAAAAATCCTCATCGCCAACCGCGGCGAAATTGCCTGCCGCGTCATGCGGACCTGCAAACGCCTGGGCATCGTCACGGTCGCGGTGTATTCCGATGCCGACCGCCATGCACTGCATGTGCAAACCGCGGATGAAGCAATCCATATCGGCGCAGCCAAAGCTGCGGATTCCTATCTCAACATGGACCGCATCCTCGCTGCTGCGAAACGAACGAGTGCTGAGGCAATCCACCCCGGCTACGGCTTTCTCTCTGAAAACAGCGAATTTGCGCGCCGTTGTGAGAAAGCCGGCGTCATATTCATCGGCCCGTCTCCGGAGAGCATGGATGCCATGGCCTCGAAAAGTGCCGCAGTCACCTTGATGGAAAAAGCCGGCGTGCCGGTTACACCCGGCTATCACGGTGACGATCAGGGCATCAAGAAACTGGAGGCCGAAGCGCGGCGCGTCGGTTTCCCGCTGTTGATCAAACCCTCCGCGGGTGGCGGCGGGAAGGGCATGCATGTCGTACAGGCCGCCGGCGAATTCAAGGAGGCGCTGGAAACCGCGACACGGGAGGCCAGAAACGCATTTGGCGACGATAGTGTGCTGTTGGAAAAATACATTCAGCGCCCACGCCACATTGAGTTTCAGGTGTTCGGAGACACGCACGGCAACGTGGTGCATCTGTTCGAGCGCGAGTGTTCGCTGCAGCGGCGCTTCCAGAAAGTCGTGGAAGAAACACCCTCACCATTCCTGGATGAAGCCATGCGCACGCGGATGGGCGAAGCCGCAGTGGCGGCCTCCAAAGCAGTGAAGTACGTGAACGCCGGCACCATCGAGTTCATCGTGGGCACCGATCGCTCATTCCATTTCATGGAGATGAACACACGATTACAGGTGGAACACCCCATCACCGAAGAGATCACCGGCCTGGATCTGGTGGAGTGGCAGTTGCGTATTGCGAACGGCGAAAAACTTCCGCTCACGCAGAAGGAAATCAAGCAGCATGGACATGCCATCGAAGTACGCATGTACGCAGAGAATCCGGACAAAGGCTTCCTGCCTGTAACCGGCCGCATCGAAGCATTCGAAACACCGAAGCAAGATTTCGTGCGCGTGGATACCGGCGTGCGCAGCGGTGACGAGATTAGCATCTTCTACGATCCCATGATCGCCAAAATCAGCGTAAGCGGCAAAGATCGCGACGATGCCATCGGCAAGCTGCACAATGCGCTGGCACATACCGCCGTGTTTGGCATGATCACCAACCTGCCGCTGCTGCGCGGCATTGCACAGCATCCCGAATTCGCCACGGGCCGTTACGATACCGGTTTCATCCCGCATGAGATCAAGACCCTGCTCACCCGACCCACGCTGACGCCGCCTGTGATTGCGGCGGCTGTGTCAAGCAAACTTTCGGCCGGCGGCAACGGACAAGCCGGCCCTTGGCAGGCGGATGGCTGGCGCTCGGGCTATTCCAATGGCCGGCGATTGCTGATCCGCGGCGCGGATGGCAAAGAACGAATGATGCGGGTCGCCGGTACCGCGTCAAGCTTCAGCTTTGACCTGGATGGCGCCCTTTATGAAGGTGGCCTTGTCCACTCTGATGACGTCAACACGCGGTTCACCTTGAATGGTGCGGCACACATCGCTCAAGTGTGGCGACACGGCGATGCCGTACAAATTGCCTTGGGCGATGAAGCATTCAACCTCACCCTCAGCACCCCCTTTGCACCGCGTGGCACATCCTTGACAAACGCAGCCATCCATCCGGTCAGCCCCATGCCCGGCCGCGTGGTGGCTGTGCATGTGAATGCTGGTGATACAGTGACACTTGGCCAAGCGCTACTCGTGCTGGAGGGCATGAAAATGGAATACACCGTCAAGGCCGGCGTCGCCGGCCGCGTAAAAAAGATGCTCTGCAAGGAAGGCGACATGGTGGATGCAGAGGCGCCGCTGGTGGATATCGCACCGCTGGAATAGACGGTTTTCCCGGCCCTCCTAATTTGTTTGTAAAATGTATTTGACAGGACGTATAGCCAGGTTGCATCTTGGCGGTTTTGTGCTGGAAGAAGACGATGCTATTACCCCAATTTGTTAAAATCGTCGAAGTCGGTCCACGTGATGGCCTGCAGAACGAGAAAACCATCTTGCCGGCAGCGGTCAAGATCGAATTCATTAATCGTCTGTCGCAGTCAGGCCTTAAAACCATCGAGGTAACCAGTTTCGTGGGGCCGACATGGATACCGCAACTGGCCGACGCGGAAGAAGTCTATGCAGGTATCGAAAAGAAACCGGGCGTCGCGTATCCCGTGCTGGTACCCAATGAGCAAGGCATGCAGCGCGCGCTCACCGCGGGTGTAAAAGAGATTTCGATTTTCACGGCCGCATCCGAGACCTTCAACCAGAAGAACATCAACTGCTCGATTGCCGAATCCATCGAGCGTTTCAAGCCGGTGATGGCGCTCGCGGAAAAATACGGCATACGTGTGCGCGGCTATATTTCCACGGTCATCGGCTGCCCCTACGAAGGCGCCATCGCGCCGGAAGCCGTGGCACGTGTCGCCCGGCAACTCGTCACGCTCGGCTGCTACGAGATTTCATTGGGCGACACCATCGGCGTCGGCACACCGGTCAAGGCTGAGCGAATGTTGTTGGCGGCGGCGGCGGAACTGCCCATGAACCGGCTGGCGGTACACTTTCACGATACTTACGGCCAGGCGCTTGCCAACATCCACGCCTGCCTGGAAATGGGCGTGGCGGTGGTGGATTCCTCCACCTCCGGTCTCGGCGGCTGTCCTTATGCGAGAGGCGCGACGGGCAACGTCGCAACCGAAGACGTACTCTTCATGCTCACTGGCATGGGCATCAAAACCGGCGTAGACATGGACAAGCTGCTGGAAGCCGGCGCATTCATTTCCGAGGCGCTTGGCCGCAGACCCGAGAGCAAGCTGGGACGCGTGCCGCCGAATAGTCGCCGGGATCCATAGGTCAGCATGCTATACTTGTATAGCAACTGAGGTAACCAGCATGCTTGCGATCCGCTTGACACCCGATATCGAAAAACGTCTGGATGCGCTGGCCAAAAAAACCGGCCGCAGCAAGACCTATTACGCACGCGAAGCAATCCAGGAATATTTGGAGGACCTTGAAGATTATTACCTCGCCGAAGTCACAATGGGGAAACTCCGCAAGGGTGAGATGCGGACACACACTCTCAAAGAAGTGAAGCAAGAGCTTGGCCTGGAAGATTGAGCTGACCGGGGACGCACGGAAACAGCTACGCAAGTTAGACAAGCCTGTTGCGGCACGTATTTT
>JBOIAY010000178.1:0-5870 GCA_050739255.1 Gammaproteobacteria bacterium | reverse complement strand
GCCACCAGCCAGACGGGCAGCAGGATTTCCAGCATTGCATAGAAATTGTGGTAGAAACCACCGTGATACTCGGGGAACAGCCAGTACAGCAGGCCGATGAAGCCGAAGCTGCCCAGCAGCCCCAGTAGCTTGGTGGCCGTACGGCTCATGGAATAGTCGTGCTTGGAAAAATCCAGTCCGGTGCTGGCTCGCCGATGCACCCGTTGCCAGAATAGATCGGCCATGCTGATCGCGATGGCGACCAGCGCCACCAGGAACAGGCAGGCGTGTACGGAATTCGTGAAGGGTTTGAAATACCAGAGGATCCCGATGCCGAGCAGGAACGCGGCCAATCCGCTGAGCGCGACACCCCCATGCACGGCGGATTTGACGCGCGATTGCATACCCTCTTCCCCGGTTCAGATCATTACACGGCTGGTAACCCGACCAATGTGCCACTCATTGTAATGACTGAATTGTACCAAACAAGCCGTGCATGGCACACCAACGCGTGCACCCTCAATTGCACGGTGCCCCGATTCCCCCGGTTGAGCAAATGATGAAAATGGTTGGATTCGGACTATCCGGCTGACCCGGTGCGATATTCAGCAGGTAGAGTTTATTCAGTGAGCCAATGTAGCCCACAAGGTCACCGGATGTCGTGGTTATTCGGCCAGTCGCATCAATCGAGTACGTATCCGAGCCGGTCAGTCCCGAAGACGGTACTCCGGATGAGTTCACATCCACTGTGGAAGTCAGGCCACCCGCACCGTCAAAGGCCGCTATGCCGGAGGTAATATTCAGGGCCGGCGGCGGATTGCCCGGTGAACTCGGCGGCGCACCCGGAGACATCAGCGGCAGCGTGCCCAAGTAGAACGATCCGTTCACGGTACTGTTGCTGAACGGACCGCTCGCCTGCTGTTCGAGCGTGCCGAAATCGGGGTTCTGGCCCGAGGTGGCATCGGTCAGGATGGCCTCGTTGGGGGCCACCATGTAACCCACAACGGTGTTGGCCCCTGAAGGTGTCAGGGTAAACCGGCCGTTCGCGGCGTTCGTGAAGCTGTAGGTTCCCGTAGTCGTCAGCTGGCTGACAGTACCGCCGTCGTTAATGTCGAGCGAGAACGAAACCGAGCCGTTCCCCGGGAACGTGGCAAGACCCAATACTGCGTGCGGCGAAGGCATTCCGGTTTCCGACTGATCCACGAAAATCGTGGTGCCGTCCAGCGAAGTGGTGCCGAACGGTCCAGCGAGCTGCGCCATGACTTCGCCAGCGGAGACAAACTCCTGAGTATTGGAATTCCCAGTGATGAGGAACCATTCGCTTGCGGATACCACGTAGAGCGTGGCTGTTTGCGTATTGGAGCCTGTGTTAATGGTGAATGTGCCGCGGCCGTTCGAGTCGATGCTGCCAATGCTGCCGGTGAAAGGCGTTGCCGCCGTGACTGATCCGGCGTCATTTTCGTCGAAGAGCCCGCTCGTCACCGAGCCCGCGCCGGCTGTGAAGCTGCCGATGACTACCTGTGGTTGGACAGGGGGAGTGCTGAGATCCCAGCCCGGCAAATCGAAGGCGTAGGCGCCGAACAGCGCGGAGGTGGAAAATGTCGCCGGACTCTGCAGCGCGAGCTGGCCCGTCATTTCGTACGGATTGGAATCAAACTCGATCATCTGACCTTGCTGGGCAACGCCAGTCGAAACGTCGCCGAGCGCAATCGCGAAGGTGAAGGTATTGCCGTTCGAGTCGGTGTAGATCAGTGTGCCGCGATTATCAGAACCCACTGTGTAGGTGCCGGTGATGCTCAAATCCGAAGCAGACCCGGCTGGAGCCGCGATGTCCTCCACGCCGCCCGTGATCTGTCCGCTGCCATTGGCCGTAATGCTGCCCGCCAGCGCCGTGCCATAGCCACTGACCTCGAACGCATACTGGCCGAAAAGACGCATATCTGGACCGCCGCCGCCGCCTGAAGAACTACCCCCTGATGAGCTGCTGGAAGAGGAACTTCCACCGGACGAACTGCCACCCGAGGAACTGCTGCTCGAAGAGCCGCCGCTGGACGAGCTTCCCCCGGAAGAGCTGCTACTCGAAGTACCGCCGGAGGAACTGCCGCCAGACGAACTTCCGCCCGAGGAACTGCTGCTGGACGAGCTGCCCGACGGGCTGCTGGACCCCCCGCCGCCGCAGGCCGCCAGTGCTAGTGCCAGCAACATCCCAAGAAAAAGTGTCGTAAAACGCTGAAATTTCATGGCTGTTTCTCCCACAAGGTGTTAAACAGGAACCCCGCACCCTACTCCATTCAAGTAAAGTCCATATAGCGTTGCCAAGGTGCTCATTTTTATGCCTAAAAATGCTCAAATCCCCCCTCAAAACCAGCAATGAAGCGGTTTCCGGTGGGTAGCTCAACCCGAGGTAGTCTCTGAATCGTGACGCGGTTATACGGCGCATGCCAAAACGAATTGACTTGTGTCGCTAACCGAGGCTAGATTTATTTGGGTTCAATGGCGTTTCTTAACGCAGCTGTGTTACCCGCGGGGTGAGGTAAATGGGAGGCGCAAAATCGTCTTCTGGACAGAATTTCGGTGCTCAACGCCAATATCGGCTTGCGTCCGGGACGGCGGAAGAAAAATCTGGCGACATCAGCACCGAATACGGTTTCGCGCTGGCGGTGTATCGCGCACTGCGGGACTTTAACCGAGCGGATAGGCTGCGCAATAATCCGTTAATCGGTTCCCATCTGGTTACCAATGCACTGAAGCCCCACCAAGGCACATCGCCTGTGCAGGCACTGCAGGATCTGCTTCGCTCCCACTGCGAACGCCTCGGCCATATCCCCAAAACCAGTCGCCTCCAACAGGTGCTGCAGCTTACCTACATCGCGCCGCTGCGCCGGCAGCGTATGGTATGCGAGGCCTTGCATCTGAGTTGGAGCACCTATCGCCGCTACCTGAGGGACGCCACCTGCATCGTGACGGCATCGCTTTGGGAAGACGAATGTCGGCTGCGTTTCGCCCCTCCCGTTAAACAAGGTTTGCGGTTCGTACGTACCTGGCCCTGGCTAACGGCTGCGACGGTGGTGATCCTGGGGATTCTCTCAGGCGCGGCGTATCTGCACGGGGTTCGGAGCAGACGCGAAAAAGCAACCGATGCTCCGCCACCCCTGGTTTTGGCCGTATTGCCTTTCCAGAACCTGAGCCGTAATTCCGACGATGGCAATTTGTTGAGCGCGGGTTTGACGAGCACACTGCTTGCCAGACTGGGCCAGATCCCTGGACTGCAAGTAACGGCTGAAGGGCCATCATGCAACCCGCTGGGGAAAATTGCCGGCATGCGGGTGGCCGGGTGCCGCTCGAATGTTACTTCCATCATCGAGGGCAAGATACAGAGTGAAGGCGATGCGTTGCGTATTGACATAGCTCTGGTTAATCCCGCCAACGGATACGAATCATGGTCCGATGATATAACCGCGCCGCGAAACCAGGTATTCCAGATCGAGGATACCCTAGCCAATGCCGTTGAAGAACACTTGCACTTGCCGGTCAATGATCCAACCGCCATTCTCGCCGATAATTACTCGACAGACATCGCCGGCGCACGCGACCTTTACCTAGTCGGAATGGAATACCTGAATGACCGGACCACCGGCTCGAGCGAACATGCTATCCATTATTTCCAGAAATCCGTACAGATGGATCCTGATTACGCAAACGCCTGGGCCGCCCTGGCCATGGCCTACGCCATATGGCCCGAATACACTGACGGTAAGCCACCCGACGCTCATTACGACGACGCGCTATCCGCTGCAAACAAATCGGTGGCTCTTGACCCCTCCCTGCCGATGGCACATGTCGTTCTGGGTTATTTGCATGAAAAGCATTGGGAATGGCGGCAAGCCAGGCAAGAATATGAGCTTGCTCTGACTCTAGATCCGTACGACGCCAACGCACATCAACGGTACGCAGAATATTTCTGGCTCACCGGAAATGTCAGGCAGGCGCTGCGGCAAATGCGTATTGCCCATAAGCTCGATCCGCATCTGCGCGTTATCAATGCATATCTGGGCAGGGCGCTTTTATATGCGGGCGAGTTTCATCAGGCGGAAACCCAGCTGCGCACGGGCATTACTCTTTCCCCATATTTTGGATTGAACTATGTCTATCTAGCTGAAGACCACATGGCCATGGGCCAATACCGGAAAGTATTGGATGACGCCAATCTGGCAGCCAAAGTAACTGCAAGCCCGGCAGGCCCATCCCTGCTCATGGAAAAAGGCGCGGCTGAAGCTGATCTGGGACGACGTGATTTGACCAGGCAATATGTGGCGGCATTGCAGCAGCGCAGCCCAAGGTATTACGTGTCAGGCGTACTAATGGCCAGGCTTTACTGGAGTTTGGGAGATCAGGATCATGTTTTCACACAGTTACAGCGTGCGGCGAAAGACCACGATCACAACCTGATTATGGTATCCGGACCGGAGTGGGCCGGTGTGCGCGCCGACCCGCGCTTCGCCGCGATCCGGAAGATGATGGGACTTCCGGCCACCGGAAACCCGATTCACTGATCTGAAGCCTGCGGTGACTTCTCCACTTTCGCAGCAACTACACCCGATGTACACCGATGTACAAATGCTGCGATAAGCAGGGATCACTGGTTCAATCCCTGTACCGCCGACCATCCGGAAAAAGCCACGATTTTACCGTGGCTTTTTTGCAGGGACGATGCTTTTGTGGGAGCGATCGTCCCGGCCGTGGAACATCATTATCGCGACGGAGACCGTCGCTTCCACAAAACAATTCAGCCGTAGCGGCCGGTGATGTAGTCTTCCGTCTGTTTCTGCAAGGGATTGGTGAACAGCGTGCTGGTGTCAGCGTATTCCACCAGATTGCCCAGGTACATGAAGGCGGTGTAATCGGATACGCGTGCGGCCTGCTGCATATTGTGGGTGACGATGACGATGGTGTAGTCAGTCTTCAGTTCGGCAATCAGTTCCTCGATCTTCAGGGTTGAAATCGGATCCAGCGCCGAGGCCGGCTCATCCAGCAGCATGATCTCGGGTTTCACGGCGATGGCGCGCGCGATGCACAGACGCTGCTGCTGGCCGCCGGACAAGCGCGTACCGCTCTG
Organism: Gammaproteobacteria bacterium; assembly: GCA_050739255.1. Taxonomy (GTDB): domain Bacteria; phylum Pseudomonadota; class Gammaproteobacteria; order Natronospirales; family REEB76; genus REEB76. Next base: position 775 of record JBOIAY010000178.1, on the reverse strand, counting down.
CCTCAGTTTGTCCTTCACCTCATCCCACAGTGCCGCCTTGTGCAGCGCCCATTCCACCCGGTCGTCCATCTTCACGCGTGACAGGCGTTCGTAGAGCCGCACGCCGAAGGCGATGTTCTCGTACACTGACATGGGGAACGGTGTGGGTTTCTGAAACACCATGCCGATCTTGGCACGCAGATAATTCAAGTCCTGGTCCCGGTCCAGGATGTTGTGACCGTCGAGCATGACTTCACCGGTGGCGCGCTGCTCAGGATACAGACCATAAATGCGATTCAAGGTGCGCAGCAGCGTGGATTTGCCGCAGCCGGACGGTCCGATGAATGCCGTCACCTGCCGTTCGGCGATGTTCATGTTGATGTCACGCAGCGCCTGAAACTTGCCATAAAAGAAGTTGAGCTGGCGGATGGACAGTTTCGGTTTTTCAATGACGGTCTTGCGCCCCGGCGAACGCGCTGAGCCTGCCAGGACTTCCGGCGAGATAGCATGCGTGATGGTCGTGTCGGCGTCGCCCATAGTCATTTCACGAATGAGTTGGCATGAATGAGTGTGCGTGCGATCAGGCTCAACACCAGGATGGCCAGCGTGATGAGCAGCGCCGCGGCCCAGGCCAGATGCTGCCAATTGTCATAGGGACTCATGGCGAACTGGAAGATCATCACCGGCAGATTCGCCATGGGCCGGCTCATGTCGGTGCTCCAGAACTGGTTGTTGAGCGCTGTGAATAACAAGGGTGCGGTCTCGCCGCTGATACGCGCGATTCCCAGCATGATGC
>JBOIAY010000177.1:0-7443 GCA_050739255.1 Gammaproteobacteria bacterium | reverse complement strand
GTCCTTGGTGAAGGCCACGATGGAGGGTGTGGTGCGGTCGCCTTCGCTGTTCTCGATGACGCGGGGCTTGCCGCCTTCCATCACCGCCACACAGGAATTAGTGGTACCGAGATCTATGCCGATGATTTTGCTCATGTGAAAAATCTCCAAACTGAATGGGGATAAAAATTACAGGTTGTTGGTTAAATGGGGCCCAGGTCGGCGCTTTCAAGCAGTGGAATCAGCTGTTTTGGCCACAATTACCCGTGCCGGCCGCAGCAGCCGGCCGTTCAAAAGATAGCCCTTCTGCACCGTTTCAAGCACGGTCCCCGGCGCAGCCTCGGCGCTGGCCTGCATGGCCATAGCCTCCTGTTGTTCAGGGTTGAACGCCTCTCCCATGGGTGGGTTCACCTCGCTAACCCCAAAGCGCTCCAGGACCGTGGCCAACAATTTCAGGGTCATGTCCATGCCTTGCTTGAGACCATCCGCCGACTTGTCGGCAGCGGCAATACCCAATTCCAGGCTGTCCTTGACCGGCAGCAATTCCTGCATAACACGCTCCAGGGCGAATTTATGGGCATTCTCCAAATCCCGCTGACTGCGCTTGTGCAGGTTGTCCAATTCGGCGGCCACGCGCAAATAACCATCCCGGTTTTGGGTCGCCTGCTGTTGCGCGTCCGCCAAAGCCGCCCTGAGTTCCGCCACCTGATCCGTGGCCGGAACCTGTTCCTCGGCTTCGTCGCTCCGTGCCGCCTGTTCTTTGCTCATCTCGTCCTCCATTTATGCACTCCAAGGCCCACTGATTGGTAAAAAGAAGCCGCCCACAACGCGGATGGTCTTTTCAAAGTTGTCAGTATTTGGGGTTCACTTGCGCGGGTTCAAGGCCGCGCCGAGCAGGCGCGCGGTCAAATTCACGATGGGAATCACCCGTTCATAGGCCATGCGCGTGGGTCCGATAACGCCCAGCACACCCACCACTTCGTCGCCCACGCTATAGGGCGCCGTCACCACACTGCACTCGTCCAGAACCCGGTAACCGGATTCCTCGCCGATGAAAATCTGTACACCCTCGGCCACGACGCACTTGTCCAGCAGATGCAAGATGTCGCGCCGCTGGTTGAAGGCCTCGAATAGACGCCGCAACTTTTCCATGTCGGAAAGTTCGGCCCATTCCATCAGATTGGTTTCGCCCGCCATGACATAGCTGTGGCCTTCGTCGCGGCCGCGAGTCTCGACCACTTTTTCCGCCATGGTGATGGCCGCCAGCATCAGCTTGTTCATGCTTTCACGTGTGCGGCGCAGCTCATTCAGCAACTCTGCGCGCACCGCGTGGATGTCCTTGCCGGCAAAGTGGGTATTCAGATAATTGCCGATCTGCTGCAAGCTGCTTGCATCGTAGTTGCGGTCCAGGTTGAGGATGCGGTTCTGCACCTCGCCCTCGTTCACCACCAGGATGGCGAGCACGCGCTTGTCCGACAACGGCAGGAATTCAATGTGCCGCCAGGCAATGTGCTCGCGCCGCGGCAGCGTAATCACACCGGTCATATGGGTAATGGTTGACAACATGCTGGATGCCGACGCCAGTAGCGTCTGCGGATTCGGATCTCCGATATCCAGTTGCTGCCTGATCAGCCGCACATCCTGTTGTCCGAGCGGTTTCACCGTCAACAGGGTATCCACGAAAACCCGATAACCCTTCACGGTAGGGACACGGCCGGCGGAGGTATGCGGTGCCGTGATGAATCCCAGTTCCTCCAGGTCCGCCATGACATTGCGGATGCTGGCGGGACTGAGATCGAGGCCGGAATCCCGCGACAGGGTGCGGGAACCCACCGGTTCGCCGTCGCGGATATAGTGCTCCACCAGCACCTTGAGCAGGTGCGTGGCGCGCTCATTCAATCCCATTTCTCTCATGCCGTTGGTCATGGACGCTGGCTGCCGCGTGGCCTCCGATAAACCTGGCACTCACAATAGGGGAGTGCCAAACGGAAAGCTAGCAACCAGCCATGAAAACTGTCAAGGCCACCCGCCATTTCGCGTCACTGGGGCGCGCATGCTAACGTTGCCAGCCGTATGACCCGCCGCTTTTCCAGCATTGCCGTCCTGGGCCGCGAAGGCGACCCGCAGATCACGCCGACCCTTGCGGCCCTGCTTGAGTATCTGCGGTCCGAACAGGTGAATATCCTGGTGGATGCGGCACTCGCACCACTGCTCGAAGGAATTTCCACCGCGCGATTCGCGGACCGCAAGCAGCTCAGCACCCAGGCGGACTTGGCCATTGTCGTCGGCGGTGATGGCACGCTGCTCAAGGCTGTACACGTATTCAATGGCCGCCCGGTACCGCTGGTGGGTGTCAATCTGGGCCGGCTTGGTTTCCTGACAGACATTTCACCGGATGCCCTGGGCCGGGAGCTGCGCGCCATCCTGCGGGGCGATTACCACGCTGAACAACGCCTGCTGCTGAACGCAGAGGTACTCCATGGCCCGGGTTGTGCGTCATGTGTGCCGGCGCTCAACGATGTGGTCGTCCAGAAAACCGACGGCGGCCGGCTCATCGAATTTGAGACTCATGTGGACGGCCGCTTCGTATGCGCGCACCGCGCCGACGGCATCATCATTGCCACGCCCACCGGATCCACTGCCTACGCGCTATCCGGCGGCGGCTCCATCCTGCACCCGACGCTGGATGCCGTCACGCTCGTACCTATCTGCCCGCATGCGCTGGGTGACCGGCCCATCGTGGTACAAGGCAGCTGCAAAATCGAGATCGTGATCAACAGCACCCACGGCGGCCGCGCCCAAGTCACCACCGACGGACAGGATACGCATTTGCTGGATGCGGATGACCGGGTGCGGGTACAGCGCTCCGCCTCAAACGTGACCTTTATCCATCCGCAAGGTCACGACTATTACAGGATTCTGCGCACCAAACTCCACTGGGGACGCGCGCTGCGTTCCGGCTACAAGGATTGATAAGCGGCATGCTGACGCACATCGCCATCCGCGATTTCGCCATCATTGACACACTGGAACTGGATCTCGGCCAAGGCATGAGCGTGCTTACCGGCGAAACCGGCGCGGGCAAATCCATTCTCGTGGATGCCCTCGGGCTGGTGCTGGGAGACCGGGCTGACGCGGATGTCATCCGGCATGGCGCGGAACGCGCCGAGATCAGTGCGGAATTCGACGTGCGCAGTCTGCCACGCATAAACAAGTGGCTCCAGGAACAGGATCTGAGCGCCGATGGCGAATGTATTCTGCGGCGCATCATCGGCCGCGACAGCCGTTCCCGCGGCCAGATCAACGGCCACAGCGCGCCGTTGCAACTGCTCAAGGAACTCGGTGAACAACTGGTGGACATCCACGGCCAGCACGAGCACCAGTCCCTGCTCCGGCCAGCCGCACAACTGGCACTGCTGGACGGGTTTGCGAATCAGGGTGAACTGCTTGAGCGAATCGCGAAACTCTACGATGACTGGAAAACCGCTCGTGAGCGCCTGGTGGAATTGCATAGCGCCGCTGAAAATCGTGACAATCGTCTGGAACTGCTGCGGCATCAAGTGAGCGAACTGGATGCCCTGGCACTGCAAGCCGGCGAAATCACGCGTCTTGACGAAGAGCACCGGCGCCTGGCGAACAGCGGCAAACTGCTGGAAGGCGCTCAGTCAGCCCTCAACAGACTCTATGAAAACGAGGAGGTCTCCGTTTACCAGATGCTGCATCAGGTACTGAGCACACTAAGCAGCATGAGTGAGCTGGATCCGCAGCTCAAGAACGTGTGCGAAACCCTAGTGAATGCGCAGGTGCAAGTGTCGGATGCCAGCGAGACGCTGCGCCACTATGTTGCGAATGCCGATCTTGATCCACAACGTCTGGAATGGGTCGAAGTCCGTATGGGCAGCATTCACGACCTGGCACGCAAACATCATGTGGAACCCGATGCCTTGCCTGATGTGCACGCGAAATTGCAAACCGAACTGCATGAGCTTGAGCATGCCGACGTAGCTTTGCAGGAACTGGAAGCCGAACTCGCGCGCTTGCAGGACACCTACCGCAAGACTGCTACACAGTTGAGCCGGCAACGCACTAGGGTGGCCGCGGATTTGATCCGGAGCATCACGAGTGTCATGCAGGAACTGGGCATGCCAGGCGGCCGTTTTGCCATCGAGCTGCGCACCGATCCGGAACGCTTCACGGCGCATGGCATTGACTTGGCGGAATTCCAGGTGAGCGCCAACAAGGGCCAGCCCGTGAAGCCGATGGCGAAAGTGGCTTCGGGCGGCGAGCTGTCGCGCATCGCACTTGCCATCCAGGTGGTGGCCGCGCAGGCTAGCGCCATCCCCTGCATGATCTTCGACGAGGTGGATGCGGGTATCGGTGGTGGTGTTGCGGAAATTGTCGGACGGAGGTTGCGTAGTCTCGGTAAAAAACGTCAGGTGTTGTGCGTGACACATCTGCCACAGGTGGCCTCACAGGCGCATCATCACCTCCGGGTGGTGAAGGAAACCCGCGGCAATAACACACTGACCCACATCGAAGCGCTGGAAGATAAAAAAACGCAGATTGACGAATTGGCGCGCATGCTGGGCGGGGTGGAAATCACCGAAACCACGCGCAAGCATGCGCGTGAGATGATCGCGCGGGCGGGTGAAGCCTGATTACTTGTGCAGGGTCTTGCGACAAACGGAGCAAATGCCATAAAGATAAAGCGAGTGGTCGGTGATCTCGTAGCCCTTGGCTACGGCAATCTGTTTCTGGCGTTTCTCGATCTCGCCGTCCACGAACTCGTCCACACGGCCGCATTTCACACACACGATATGGTCGTGGTGATCTCCCTGGTTCAATTCGAAGACCGAATGACCGCCTTCAAAGTGATGGCGCGTTACCAAGCCCGCCGCCTCAAATTGGGTCAGCACCCGGTACACCGTCGCCAGTCCGATATCCTCGCCTGAATCCAGCAGCGACTTGTACATATCCTCGGCGCTCATATGCCGCAGCGCGCTGCGCTCCAGGATCTCAAGGATTTTGACCCGCGGCAGAGTCACCTTGAGACCGGCATTACGAAGTTCCTGGCTTTCCACAGCGGATTCCTCCGGGCACCCTGATTCCATCAAGGTACCCACTGTGCATGGATGCACTGCATGCAAATCAGGCACGCAAGTGCCTGATTTGGCAGAGGCGAGTCCCGACACGCACTCGACTCGCCGAGTCGGAAAAATCCAACGAAGGATTCTTCATGCTATAACCTGCTCACGCTTCTCGCCAGAGCAGCACTCGGGTATTATCACCCCTCCGTCAAACAACGCAACCCGGTCTGTCATGCGCTTTGTCCACTATGCGGTACTTCTGTTATTGGTGCTGGTGCTGAGCGCCTGCGTCTATCGCCCCGACATCAAACAAGGCAACTTCCTCAAGCCAAGCATGATCGAGCAGGTGAAATCGGGCATGACCGAAGCCCAAGTGCGTTTCGTGCTGGGACCGGCCATGATCCGGGATCCCTTCCATCCGGATCGCTGGGATTACGTGTATTACAACCTGCCCAGCAGCCTCAGCGATAGCCAGAGCATCGGCCGGAACCACGTAGTGGTGCTATTCAAGGATGGCAAGGTTGTCAGCGTGGAGCAGAAACCCACTCGACCGGGCAAGGGCACCTGATTCATCCTGCTTGCGTCGTGGTTTTCGTACCGTGGCCCTGCCGCGCCCGCTCGCGGCGTGCTTCCTTCGGATCCTTGAGCAGCATGCGGTAGATTTCCACACGGTCGCCTTCACGCAACGGCATGTCCGGTGGCACAGGCTTGCCGAAAATCCCCATTTTATTGCGTGTGATATCAATCTCGGGAAATTTCTCCAGCAGGCCCGATTTTTCAATCGCTTTTCGCACACTGACACCTGCCGCGAGACGCAAGCTCACCAGCGACTGTACGTCCGGCCGCGCATACACGACTTCGACATGCACGGTCTCAGCGCTTGCCATACAGGCCGGCCGCGCGACGGGTAAAGGCACCCACCAGCGAATTGCAGATTTCATGGAACACCGGACCGGCCATCAGGTCCAGCATGGCGCCGGCGAATACAAATTCCATATTGAGCAGGACCTTTGAACCTTCCGCGTCCAGATCCTCGAACCGCCAGTGGCCTTCCAGATGGCGGAACGGACCGTTGTCCAGCGCGATGACAATACTGCGCCCCGGTTCCAACGTGTTGCGAGTCGTGAATGTCCGGTGCAATGCGCCGAGGGCCAACTCCAGACTCGCGCGCATCTCTGAATCGCTCTGGCTGAGGATGCGTGCGCTCCGGCACCAGGGCAGAAATCCGGGATAGCGCTCCACGTCGTTTACCAGCGCGTACATCTGCTCCGCTGTGTAAGGCACCAGCGCGCTCTTGTTCACGGTGCGCATGCGGAACTCCCGGTGGCTTGAAAAGGATTGATGGCAGACACGAGCGGCGATTCTGAGCCAAACATGCGGCCGGCACAACGCCGGGACATCAGACATCGCAGGCTATAATGCGCCATGACCAAGAAGAATGATGACGCAAAATCCGCTTCTTCCACAATCGCGCTCAACAAACGCGCGCGTTTCGATTATTTCATCGAGGAACGGCTGGAAGCCGGCTTGGCGCTGGAAGGCTGGGAGGTAAAAAGCCTGCGCGCATCCAAGGCGCAGATCACTGAAGGCTATGTGGTCATCAAGAACACCGAAGCCTGGTTGCTGGGCGCGCACGTCACGCCGCTCAATACCGCGTCCACCCACATCCATCCGGATCCCACCCGCACGCGCAAACTGCTGCTGAACCGCGCTGAACTGGACCGGCTGATTGGCGCCGTGGATCGTAAGGGCTACACCCTCGTTCCGCTTTCCCTTTACTGGAAGAAAGGCCATGCCAAACTGGAAATCGGTCTGGCCAAGGGCAAGAAGCTGCACGACAAGCGTGCCACCGAGAAAGACCGAGATTGGCAAAGGCAGAAGGAACGTGTGATGCGACGGCGTTGAGAATCAAGCGCCGCGTACTGCGCGCTGCGTGGAAAGGTACATAAATGGAGTACTCAGTACACAGCACTCAGCACTCCATACGCCTGGAAAAACCGCTTAGCTTTTACCGCAACTGCGGTATAGAATATGCGCGACACTATGGGGGCGACTTGGTTTCGACGTGGGTCGCGAAACCCGAAGTGCATGCCGAGGTGCAGGATTCCTCGTGAAACTGTCTTGCAACAACGCTAGTTGCGAACGATAGTAACTACGCCCTAGCCGCCTAATCCCGGCTAGCCGTTGACTGGAGCCGTGCTTGTGCGTCCAGCGCTCTTCGGAGCATTCAACGGTCGTGTCTCACAAGATCGCGGTGCGATGCGTCCGGCGCCAATCCGCTAAACCATACCGGACCCGCCGTCTGTTTTCCCTGCCCGTCGGGTAGCAGGCGGTTAAATCAAAGACGTGTGCTACGCATGTAGAGCTGAGGGCGGAG
>JBOIAY010000176.1:0-6874 GCA_050739255.1 Gammaproteobacteria bacterium | reverse complement strand
GGGTTGTGCCGTTTTGTTCCGCGATGCGGCTGATGGTTTGATTGAGGACATCGTCGCTGACGCTGATGTTTTTGCCGGCTGCCTGCTGGAGTTCCAGTTTGGTTATGACCATCTGGTCCAGTACCTGCTTGCGCAATGCATTCTCGGGTGGCAGCGCCGTACCCCGGGCCTGGATTTGTCTGGAGATGGCGGCGACCCGCTGGTCCAGCTCGCTTTTCAGGATTACCTGGTCGTTGACCATCGCCACCACCCGGTCCAGCAGCACGCCGGTGGAAGAGGCCTTGGCGATAGCCGCGGCGGTAACGCTTGCGGCTGCCGGGGCGGGATTCATGACCGCGGAGGCGCTCACATTGGGATTCGGCTTGGGTGTGGAGGCGCAAGCTTGGCAGAGCAGCAGGACCGCGGCGTACGCCGCAAACAGATGGGGGGCGGATTTCAGCATCAACGGGAACCTTAGTTTACTGAGATTGGCTGGGGTCGGAATAGCCTAGGATACCATTTTGCAGGAAATCCTCGAGATGCCGGCCGATGGTGGCGAGACCCTTGAGCTGCAACTGAAAGAAGATCGCCGTGTTGGCCTGGCCCGTCTGGGTGATGTAGTGGCGGTGCACCACCTGGAAGGCCCAGCAGCAACTGTCATACTCGAATCCCGCGAAACTCTCCAGTGTGAGCTTGTTCCGCACGTCGTAGTTCCAGCGTCCCACCATGCTCCAGTGCTCGCTCAATGGCCAAGCGAAGGACAGATCCGTCTGCTTCAAGTTCAAATCGCGATTGTAGCGATACGCCAGGTTGATGACATGGTGAAAGGCCGGATGGTATTGCACACCGATGGATGCCAGATCGGTCTGGCGGGTGGTGGGGTTCCACTGCTGGCCGTAGCTGGTGGACCAGTGGTCGTTGATGTTCAAGGTGATGTCGCCCACCACGTCGGAAAACAGGTTGGTCTGGGATGCCACGCCCGGCAACTGCACGTCGCGGTTGCGGAAATAACGAATCTGGCCAATGTCGGCTTCCAGCAGTTGTGAGCCGTCGGACGTGTCCAGCAGCCGGCTGGTCAGCGCGTAGCTCAGTTGATTGGCGTCAGCCTGGCGGTCGGCGCCGTAGAAACTGTTGTCGGTGAACAGTTGCAGGAAACTGAATTGCGGTTGCAGCGTGTCGAAGATGGGAATCTGCGACTGGTCGCGGTACGGCACGTAGAGGTAGAACAAGCGCGGTTCCAGGGTTTGTACATAGTCGCCACTGTCACCCACATCCCGCTGAAAAAACATGCCGCTGTCGAGACTCACAATCGGCATGACTCGCGATATCTCCGTCCCGGCGCCGGTGGGCACATTCTGGTCCAGGTTGTATTCGGTGACGCGCAACGCTGCCGTGGGCGTGAAGTAATAACCGGCGTCGCCGAAGGTGTAACTCGCGGTAGGTTTGAGATCGAGACGCAGCGCGCCTTCGCGTTCATCCTGCTGGAACTGCACCAGCTCGCTGTTGAAGCCGTATTGGCCTCCACCGCTGCTTGGGCTGCTTTGCCAGCCCAGCAGTATTTGCGGCAAACGCTTGTATGGATAGGCGTTGGGTGGAATGGTGGGGTCAACAACCTGCCAGTCCTGGACCTGACTCATGAAGGTCCAGTTGGAATTCGGCAAACCGTAGCTGACGGCGGCATGGCGTTCCTGGGTGGTGGTGGCAATGGTCGCGAGACTGTCACCCAAGTCCTGAAAATACAGATTATCCGAGACCCAGTTATAGGCGCTGTTGAAGTTCCAGCCGGTGGTGAGCGGGGTACTGTCGGAGAAATTCAGCAAGCCGCGCTCACGATCGGCCAGCTTGTCGTGGGGCAGAAAGTTCGCGTCAATCAAACCCTGGCTGCCGCCGAATGTGAGATATCGGAACTCACCGCCCATATCAATGCCGCGCTTGGTGATGATACGCGGCACCAGCGTGGCGTCGTAATTGGGCGCCAGATTGAAATAGTAGGGTATGCTGAGGTCGGTGCCGGTGAAGGTGGAATAGCCGAACGCCGGCGCCAAGAAACCGGATTTACGGTCGTCGTTCAGGGGAAAGTTGATATACGGCGTCCAGAAGATGGGTACGCCGAAAAAATCAATGGTGACGTTGTGCCCAACGCCGGTATTGGTCTTTTGATCCAGTTCCAGGTCCGGCGCATTCAATACCCAGTCGTGTTTTCCCACCGGACAGGTGGTGTAGTGCATGTCATAAAGTACCTGATGATTTTTGTCCAGCATCTGGAGGATTTTGGCAGTGCCGCGCCCATGACGTTGCGGCAGGAAGAATTGGGCATCATTGAACACGCCTCTGGAGGTATTCAGGTTGTAATCAGCAAGCGGACCCTGTAGCCGGATGTCAGGAGAGTTGTAGTGCACGTTGCCCACCGCATGCGTGTTGCCGGTGGTGCTGTTGTACTGCATGTGTTCGGCCGTCAGACGCTTGTCACCCTGGGTCGCAATGACATTACCGGTAAGCAGGGATTCGCCGTGCACATACCCCGTCAGCAAGTCAGCACTGACATGGGTAGGCGGATTGGTACTGGCGGCGGGGGCCGGCGTGACGCTGGGGGCAGGCGGCGGGATCGGACAGGTCGCCCACTGGTTATAACCGATGGTGCCGGGTGGAGTATTGGCAAGCAGCGGCGCGGAGGCGAGCAGCGCGGTGACGAGGACAAGCGCACGGCTCACATTCACCAGCGGACTCCTGAATAGCCTGACAGCTTTGCAAAAGTCCATCCTGGACTTTTGCCTACTCAGCGAGTTCGGTACACGCCCGAACTCGCATCCGCCGAACCAAGCACTTATGTGCTTGATTCGCGTAAGGGGGCGTCCCTGCACCCCAAAGGAAGCTTCGCCTGAGGCGGAGCTTCCTTTGAAAACGCGGCGTACAATCGCACACTTTAATAACGGGTTCAAACCGTGGGAGAGCCAGGTGCCTTTATCGAACAGCCGGTGGCTGTTCGATCCTGGCGAGCCGGGAGCACGACGGGGATGTTCCGAGCAATTTTCACCGAAACAGTGGCCTCGGCGGGAGATTAATGTTGGCGGACAGGTCAGAACAACTGCACGCCTGGGTGGCGCAAGCGTTGCGGGTAGCTGCGGTAATACTGGAACCGGCATCAGCGGATGCCAGTTTCCGGCGCTATTTCCGCTGCGTGGCAGGCCAGTGGTCGTATATCGTCATGGATGCGCCGCCGCCTGCGGAGGACTGCCGACCGTACGTGCATGTCGCCGAATTGTTGAAGGCGGCCGGGGTACATGTTCCGGATATTCTGGCCTGGGATTTCGAGCGTGGTTTCCTGCTGTTGAGCGATCTGGGGCGGCAGACCTATCTCGATGTGCTCAACGCTGACAATGCCGATGCGCTGTTCAGCGATGCCATTGCCGCGCTCATCCGCTGGCAACAGGCTAGTCGACCGGATGCGCTGCCAGCGTATGATCGTGCCTTGCTGCGCCGGGAATTGGAACTGTTTCCGGAGTGGTACGTGGCGCGTCATCTTGATATCACGCCCACGAAAACTGAGCAGGAGATTCTGGAATCAAGTTTCAGGCTGCTAGAGGATAGTGCGCTGAAGCAACCGCGGGTATTTGTGCACCGCGATTACATGCCGCGCAACCTGATGCTGAGTACGCCGAATCCGGGCGTACTGGATTTCCAGGACGCGGTCTATGGCCCGATCGCTTATGACGTGGTGTCACTGTTTGAGGATGCTTTTATTTCCTGGGATATACAGCGAGTAACTTCGTGGCGGCAGCAATATTGGGAGCGGGCGCGGCAGGCTGGTCTGCCGGTACAGGAACTTACCGAATTCGGGCGTGCGTTCGACTGGGTGGGTTTGCAGCGGCACCTCAAGGTATTGGGTATTTTCGCGCGCATCCATTACCGCGACGGTAAACCCGATTATCTCAAGGACACGCCGCGATTCCTGCGCTATATTCGTGAGACGGGAAAACTCTACAAGGAATTCGTGCCCTTGCTGAAATTGCTGGATGCGCTGGGAAGCCGTGCACAGAACCGGATGACGGCCACATGAAAGTCATGATCCTGGCGGCTGGTCGTGGAGAACGTCTGCGGCCTCTGACCGATACGACGCCCAAACCCCTCATTGCGGTAAGAGCCAAGCCACTCATCGTCCATCATCTGGAACGGTTGCATGTCGCCGGCTTCAGGGATGTCGTCATTAACGTCTTCTGGCTGGCAGATAAAATAATGGGTTTTCTGGGTGACGGTTTACGTTACGGTGTCCACATCCAGTATTCCGAGGAATCGGAGGGCGCCCTGGAGACCGGCGGCGGAATCTTGAAAGCCCTGCCGCTGCTGGGAAGCGAGCCGTTCCTGGTGGTGAACGGGGACATCTATACCGATTTCCCTTTTGAAACCCTAAAGTTTGCACTGAAGGGCAAGGACCTTGCTCACCTGGTCATGGTACCGAACCCGTCCAATTATCCTCAAGGGGATTTTCATCTGGCTGCCGATGGCCGTTTGTATGCCGAAGGCACACAGCGCCTCACGTACGCAGGTATTGGTGTGCACCATCCGGATTTTTTCAAGTCATGTTTACCCGGACGGTTCTCAATGCTGCCATGGTGGCAGAAAGCCATGCGGGTTCGACATGTGAGTGGGGAGTTGTACTCCGGATGCTGGCACGACATCGGCACGCCCGAAAGTCTGGCTGCTTCGTCGCGGAGCAGCTGATACCATGCCTAAACCACGCTTTATGCTATCCGTATCGTGAATACACCCGTCACCGCCGGGAATGGGGGCAAGGCCAGAGCCGATTTCCTGGGCCACCCGCGGCTGCTGTGGACGCTGCTCGCGGTCACGGTGGGAGTGAATTTCGGCTTTTACGGTATACGCGCGTTTCTCGCGCCATACGTCGCGGAGACATTTTTCGCCGGCCTGCCGCAGTCGCAGGCGCTGACTCAGGCGAATCTCATGTTCGCGGGCTTCGGTGCGCTGATATACGCTGCGGCCATCTTGGGCGGCTGGGTGGCGGACAATGTGCTCGGCGAAGCGCGGGCGCTGCGGCTGTCGCTGTGGCTGCAGGTAGTCGGGCTGGTGTTTTCGGCCATACCCAACCGCGAAGCGTTCGTGATCGCGCTGGCCTTTTATACGCTCGCGGTGGGGTTGCAAACTCCGCTCACGGTCATGATCGGGCGCCCATATTCAAAGAGTGATCCACGCCGCGAGGGCGGTTACACACTGTTTTATCTCGCGATCAATCTCGGCAGCTTCATCGCGCCGTTCATCTGCGCGGCCTGGGTCGGCGCGCACTACGGCTACCACTGGGGGTTCGTGGCTGCGGCCGCGGGCGCGGTGTTCGCTGCCGTGGTGTTCGAGTGGCGCCACCGGCGGTTTCCGGATGCAGGCGAAAAGCCGCGTTGGCAGTACCGCTGGTCTACGCCGGTGGTGATTGTGGCGACGCTCGCGCTGGTGTACCCGTGCGCGCTATTGCTTGCGCACCCTGAGGTGATGACCGTTGTGGTGTATGCCCTGATGGTGCTCCTGGTGCTGTACTTCATTGGCAGCAGCGTGCGTCGCGGCGAGCGCGTGCAGAGCCACCGCTACATCGCGATGCTGCTGTTGTTCATCGCCATGGTGTTGTACTGGGCGTGGGCGCTACAAAGCGCGAGTTCGCTGAATTTCTTTGCACGTGATTACGTCAAGGCACCATTCAACTTCACACTTTACCAGTCTGCCAATCCGCTCTACATCTTGATTCTGGCACCTTTCATCGCGATGCTGTGGCCGTGGCTCGACAAGCGTGGCATCAATCCTTCGACACCGCGCAAATTCGGCATTGGGCTATTGCTTGTGGCCTTGAGCTATGGCGTCATGCTGTACGCAGCGCGCTACCTGGTGCTTCCGGACGGGCGCATCACTTGGTGGCCGCTGCTGCTCTGCTACCTGTTCGCTACCGTGGGGGAACTGGCGCTCTCACCTATCGGCTATGCCATGATCGGGAAACTCGCGGCGCCAAACGAGACCTCACTCGCCATGGGCGGATGGTTTTTCGGCGTGAGCGTTTCCTATGACCTGTCGGGACAAATTGCGGCGCTGACCACGAGTGGCGGGATTGCCGGTTATACGCATGTGTTTGAGTGGCTGCTGTGGGTGGGTGTGGCCATCGCCATCGTGTACTTGGTCGCAGCACCCTGGATCGTGAAGCTCATGCATGGCGTGCGGTGAGCTTTATGCAAGCAGCTCGTGTACCAAGCGAGCGGTCCACCGGTTCCAGGTAGCGTCGTGTGTAGCGTATCCGTTCAATTCTGGCTGGTTGCTATGCCGATATACGGGCTGTTCGCAGCGGTGCCGATCAGCAGGAACTCACTGGAATTGAGCGGATAGATCGCAAACGGCGAGCTGCCGCCGCCGCTGCTGTTGAGCGTAGCGGTGCCGCGCACCGAACCGTTCAACGTGTACGTTCCGCCCAGCGATAGTGTGGGCGATACGCTGCCGTTCAGGTTCTGGATCATCTGGCCACTGAGATTGCCGCTACCGTCCAGGCTCAGCGTGCCGATTGCCGCGGACAGGCTCGTCGCTGCCGTCTGGGCGCCGAGGGCGAAACCGTAAGCGCCATTGAGCGAGGAATTGTTAAAGGCACTGCCTTGGGTCTGCATGACGATGGAACCACCGGCCACGAAATTGGAGTTGGTGGTGATGAACTCGGCCAACTGCGGCGACAGCATGTAGAACACATAGCTTGTCGGCGCGCCCGTTCCCTGGTTATTTATTGTCAACGTACCGCGGCCGTTCACGCCAAGGTCGAAGTTGTAGGTGCCGGCAGTGATCAGATCGGTCTGGAGATTCCCCAGTGTATTGATGTCCTCGGTAACCGTTCCAAGACTACCCATACCATTTGGATTGAACT
>JBOIAY010000175.1:0-14656 GCA_050739255.1 Gammaproteobacteria bacterium | reverse complement strand
CGGCATAAAACCCGGTTGCAGCGTTCGCTCCCGGAATACGTACCTGGGGAAAATCCCGAGTCATGCTAAAGCGCTGGTTTAACGACGACGTTCCGATCCAATTCGTGATTCTCGCCGTCATCGTCGGCGTGGCAGCGGGATTTGGAGCGGTGGTGTTTCGCGATTTCATCGCCTTCGTCCACAATTTCGTATTTCTCGGCCGCTTTTCGTTTGTCTACGATGCCACCAGGCACACGCCCGCAAGCCCGTTCGGTGCGTGGATAATTCTGATACCCGTCGCCGGAGCCCTGGTCGTTGCGTTTCTGGTTTCCAAGTTTGCTCCGGAAGCCAAGGGTCATGGTGTGCCCGAGGTCATGGACGCCATGTATTACAAGCGCGGCATCATCAGGCCACTGGCGGGCGCGATCAAAGCCGTGGCCTCATCCATTTGCATCGGTACCGGTGGGGCAGTGGGGCGTGAAGGACCGATCATCCAGATTGGTGCCTCCTTCGGCTCCAGCCTTGCACAATGGCTTGGATTGAAGCAGTGGCAGCGCATGACACTCATCGCCTGCGGCGCGGCCGGCGGTATTGCCGCTACGTTCAACACGCCAATCAGCGGCGTACTCTTCGCCATCGAGCTGATTATGCCGGAGATCAGTGTGCGCACGCTGATACCGGTAGCGCTTGCCACAGGCACGGCAACCACCATCGGGCGGGTATTCCTGGGTGATCATCCGGCATTTCTTATTCCTGAATTGCATACGGTTTCATCACCGGCATTGTCGTCATGGGATGTGGTCAGCTTTCTCGTTTTTGGTTTGCTGCTTGGGTGCGTGTCAGCACTGTTCATACGCGCTATATATGGCATGGAGGATCTGTTCAACAGACTGCGAGTTGGCTATTACATCCGCCATGCTGCGGGTATGCTCATCGTCGGCATCATGATCTATCTGTTTGTGCGTTTTACCGGCAATTACTATGTCGAGGGCCTCGGGTATGCAACGGTCCAGGACATTCTGGACAACACGCTGACGCATCCCTGGTTTCTTCTGCTGCTGTTTGCCGCGAAGTTGCTGGCCACGTCCCTGACGCTTGGATCCGGAGGTTCCGGCGGCATATTTTCACCGTCACTGTTTTTGGGCGCCACGGTGGGAGCTTGTTACGCTGCACTGCTCAACTTATTGCTACCCGGACTGCATGCCGATGCGGCGAGCTTCAGCGTGGTGGGGATGGCGGGCGTAATCGGCGGCGGCACAGGCGCGGTGGTGACGGCCGTGGTGATCATCTTTGAAATGACTCGCGACTACAACGTCGTTCTACCCTTGCTGATTACGGTCTCGGTAGCCTACGGTGTGCGCCGCTGGTTTCTGCGCGGCAGCATTTACGACCTCAAACTCACCCGGCGCGGACACTACATTCCCGAATCCATTCAGACCAATATGTATCTCCTGTACAGGATCCGGGATATTCTGCGCCGGACGGTGGTGCGCGTGCCGGTGGACGGCGACTGGGAGCGGCTGGAACGGTATCTGATGCGCTTGCGCAGGATTCCGCATGTGATCATTGTGGACGCGGATAAAGTGCTGGGGGTTGTTACTGCAGACCGTGTACTGCAAATGGATCGCAGCCTGTCTGTCAGGCAGGTGCTGGAGCAACAGGCGGAACGCTATTTCGTGGTGGCAGGTGGCGAGGACAGGTTGTTCGACGTGATGGCCAGGCTGCGCAATTCGTCAGCGTCGGTGGTTATCATCACCGCCAATGGCGAACTCAAATCACCGCGACAGGTCAAGGGCGTCCTGACATGGCACGATATTGCGAGCAGCAGCAATTTGCCGGAGCCGCTGCTGGGTTCACGGGAGCAGCGGGGAACAAATTCATAAGCTGCCCGCAACCGTAGCGAGGCGCCAGCGGGATAACGCAACTCGCAATAAAGGCGATTTAGCCTTTATAATTGCGCGCTTTTAACCTAATCAATAAATTCCTCTCCGATGAATTGGCTATTTCGCCTCGACAAGACCTCGCGCCTGATTCTCATCAGTATCGTTCTCGGCGTGGTCGGCGCTCTGGGTGCCCAGCTTTTCCTGTTTCTGCTGCATTTGACCGACACCTACGTTCTTGCCTTTATCGGACACTACCACGAGATCTTTGTGGCGGAGGCCCACGCGACGGGCGTTGCGCCCAAACCTTTTACGCACTTGTATTGGTGGGTGCCAATTTCGACCACGCTCGGCGGACTCGTGGCCGGGGTGCTGATCTACGGGCTGGCGCCCGAGACCGAGGGGCATGGCACCGATGCCACGCTCAAGGCCTTTCACCGCAACAACGGGCGGATGCGCATGCGGGTGCCGTTTGTGAAGACGCTCGTGAGTGCAATCACGATCGGAAGCGGCGGCTCGGGAGGACGCGAGGGACCCACGGCGCAGATCGCCTCGGGCGTCGGCGCGATCGTCGGGCAACTGTTCAAGTTACCCGATGACGAACGCCGCACTGTCATCCTGATTGGCATGGCGGCTGGACTCTCGGCCATCTTCAAGAGCCCGCTCGGCACCGCGATCTTTGCCGTCGAGATTCTCTATTCGCGCATGGCCTTCGAAGGTCGCGCGCTCATCTATACGTTAATATCCGCCTCCGTTGCTTACGCGATCACCGGTGCATTCTCGGGCTACACGCCTCTGTTTCTGCTGCCCGCGAGCGACCGCGTCGTGCAGCCGCTCGACTTGGTATGGTTCGCCTTGCTTGGCATCCTCGCGGGCGCGCTCGGCGCACTTTTGCCGGCTGTGTATTACCGCATCCGCGACTGGTTCGCCGGGCTCAGCATTCCCAATTACTTCAAACCCGCCATCGGCGGACTGGCGGTCGGGCTGATCGGCATTGTACTTCCACCCATCATTGGCGGCGGTTACGGCTACATGCAGTTCGTCCTGCAAGGCGGTTCAGGACTCGTCGTGTGGGTACTGCTGCTGCTTACATTCGGCAAGATCCTGACGCTTTCACTTACCGTTGGCTCTGGCGGCTCGGGTGGTATGTTCGGGCCGACGCTTTATATAGGTGCCATGTTGGGCGCCACGTTTGCGGCGCTATTGCATATTTTTCACGTCAATATAGACAGCTCCTGGTTAGCCGTGGTCGGCATGGCGGCCGTCTTCGCCGGCGGGGCACGGGTGCCGATCGCCTCAATGGTGATGGTGATCGAGATGACAGGCGGCTTTCAACTTATCATGCCGACCATGCTGGCTGTTGCGATCGCGTTTGTCGTTCAACTTACGCTCACCCGGCACGCGAAGTATCCGACCGTGTACGAGGAACAGGTGCCAACGCCCGCGGAAAGCCCTGTTTATCACGAGACCTATTACGAGACCGCCGCGAATCTCTTGCGTCGCCAGGAGGTGCGACTCGATCACGACATTCTTTCGAGCGAGCTGCACGGCGCACTCACGCGTGGTGAGGGCGTGCCGCTCACGCGGCGAAAGGAGCAGCTTTACAGCCTCAGCCTGTCTCCCGGCTCACCGGTCGTGGGACGCGAAGTGCGTTCACTCGGGCTCGCCGACATGGGCGTCCTGATCGTCGGGGTCATCCGCGGAGAAAGCGAGATCGTCCCTCATGGCGGCACCAGGCTGCAGGTCGGCGACGGCCTGCTGGTCGCCGCCGCGGGTGAAGCGATCGAAAGCTTCCGTAGCCTGATCGCGCCGCCCAAAACGGGCGACGATAAGGCGCCCGGGTAAGGCCCGCTTGGTCCTAGCCGCCGAAGACTACGACTATCCCGAACTGAAGAAATTAGTCAGCCGAAAGTCTTTTACCCTAGGGTAGAGGCATTTGTTAATATAGCCACTCGCGAGTTCGGCCCGTTCTACGCGAAAATCAATCACGCTCCAAGGTATTTCCGGAAGACCGTGTTCGTCACTGCGGCTGAAACGATAGTCCGCCCCTGAGTCTATGCCCCCGATTCTTACATGGCTCTTGCCCTGGGATTTTTCGCCTACCGTACTCACGGTGAGTCTGCTGAGCTGCGGGCTGTACATCGCAGGTATGCTGATGCGTCGCCGGGCTGGTACACCGGCAGGTTTCTGGCGCAGCTTGGCGTTTTTTTCAGGCGTCATACTCATATATATAGTTCTGCAGACCCGCTTTGATTATTTTGCCCAGCACATGTTCTGGATCCATCGCCTGCAGCACCTTGTGCTGCACCATATGGGGCCATTTCTCATTATGCTTGCCGTGCCGCAAGCGGTGATGTCGAGCGGTATCCCGAGGCGCCTGCGTGACGGATTGCTGATTCCATTGTGGCGCAACCGTGGCGTGCAAATAGCCTACCGGTTTATTCAACATCCGCTGATTGCGGGAATTCTGTTTGTCGGACTCATTTATTACTGGTTGATACCCTCCGTGCATTTCCAGGCCATGCTTGACGTCCACCTCTATGACCTCATGAACTGGAGCATGGCCGTGGATGGACTGCTGTTCTGGTGGCTGATCCTCGATCCGCGCACGCGTGAGCAGGGCGCACGTACCCGTTACGGGACGCGCTTGTTTCTGACATTGGCCGTCATGCTCCCACAGATTTTGCTGGGCTCGTACATCGCGCTCAGCCGAACGGATTTGTACACTGTCTATGCACTCTGCGGACGTCTCTGGCCCATCAGCCCGTTGACCGATCAGCATATCGGCGGACTGATCACCTGGATACCATCGTGCATGATGAGCGTGGTAGCCGCACTCATTGTCTTTGGCCGCTTGACACGCAGAGACTATCGCATTACGGCTGGGCAGACCGGCACCTTGACTTGAACGGAGATGCACATGCGAAACCTGTTATTCGGATTGATACTGGTGCTTATCAGCCTGTCGGTGTTCGCCGGCAACGTCAGCGTGACCGGCGCCTGGCTGCGTTTGCTACCGGGCGACTTGCCGCTCGCTGGTTATGCCCGTGTCGTGAATACGGGCAAACACGCCGTGGTATTGGAGGGAGCCAGCAGCCCTGAATTCTCCAGTGTTCAGATGCATCGCAGCGTGACCCGTAGCGGTATGGACACCATGGTACCGGTTGGTCCGATGAGGATTGGTCCTGGGAAAAATATTGATTTTGCCCCCGGTGGATACCATTTGATGCTGATGGGCCGAAAGCACCCCCTGCATATTGGAGAGCAAGTGCCGATCACCTTGGAGTTCAGTGATAACACGCACCTGATGGTTGAATTTGTGGTGCGAGGAGCGACAGGTCAATGAACGCATTTGAAAACTTGCTGCTGCGCGTCCGTGGATTTCTATCAGTATGTATTGGGATGTTGTTGGTGCTGAGTATGACCGGCTGTGGTCATCAATCTGCGTCACAGCCCTGGGGACTGACGAATATCACGGGTCACATGCCACAGCTGCAGTTCACGCTCACCCGTGACGACGGACAGAGCGTGAATCAAGACACGTATCGCGGAAAACTGGTGCTGCTTTATTTCGGATATACCCATTGCCCGGATGTTTGCCCAATCACCATGGCAGATCTGTCCACGGCGCTCAAGCAACTTGGTCCTCAAGCCGATCAAGTCCGGATTTTGTTCGTGTCAGTGGATCCCGCTAGGGATACGCCGGCGGTGTTGAAAAGTTACGTCAGCGCATTCAGCCCCTGGATCGTTGGATTGACGGGAACCCAGGCACAACTGACGGCGCTCACCAAGCGATATCGCGTGGCCTACCGGCTCGGTAAACCGGATACCAGCGGTAACTATGCGGTTTACCATAGCAGTGCGGTTTTTATTTTCGACAAGCGCGGGCAGGTGCGTCTGCTGGCCAGCTATACCGACAAGCCTGCGGTGATCGCCCATGATCTCGCGCGTCTGTTGCGGGAGTAGCAGATAACTGGCCGCCGGTGATGTAGCCATGGAAAACCCAGGTAAGACACAACCAGGATGTACGCAAGCCAGCCGCTCAGAGTATTGCAAAAGCCACAGGAATCGAGTCTGAGGATGAGGTATATGACGTGGGCGGTATTCTGAGGGCATGCTTCTGATGGATATACTTGAGCATTGGCTATCTCGAACATGACGCATGGTTTGCACAAGTGATAATTTGCATTCACGTTCACCAGCGTACATAATTCCTCCAGAATGCGGTGCCGAACGTGCCGCAATTCATAAAACGTACGAGACTCTTATCTGTAATGCCCGTTGCCGAACAAAACACGTTACGGCAGTGTGCCAGCCTCGCATTCTTTCTCGATGTGGATGGTACGCTACTGGCCATCGCGGAAACGCCCGATGCGGTGTCTCCGTCCGCTTTCGTATGCACGACGCTCACTGATCTCGCACACCTCGCTGACGGAGCCGTCGCGCTGGTGAGCGGCCGTCCGCTTGCCGAGCTGGACCGGCTGTTTGCACCGCACCGGTTTCCCGCTGCCGGACAGCATGGAGGCGAGCGTCGTGATGCGCAAGGACGGGTCACGCGCGCCAATGCATCAGTTACGGCGCTCGATGAGATGCGCCATCTCATGCAAGAGTTGGCCGACCGCGATGATCAGCTGATTTTGGAAGACAAGGGTTTGTCTGTGGCGCTGCATTACCGCCGCGCACCGAAACTCGGGCAGATGCTGATCGCCAGGGTGCGCGATGCCGTTGACAGACATCCCGATGTCGTGTTGCAGCTTGGCAAGCAGGTGTTGGAAGTACGTCCTGCCAATATCAGCAAGACTCATGCGGTGCGCGATTTTATGCAAGAACCTCCGTTTTCAGGCCGTGTTCCGGTATTCATCGGAGATGACCTGACGGATGAAGACGGATTTGCGATGGTGAACAGCCTCAACGGCATCAGCATCAAGGTTGGCCCCGGGCGGAGCATCGCGCAATACCGGCTTGCGGATCCCGCCGCGGTACTGCGATGGCTGGTTTCCTGCACAGCCGGGGCCCCCGAATGCTTGAAGGCCATTTGATGCGAAATCTCGAATTGGGCTTGACCGGGAATCACGCGTTTTGCGCACTGGTATGGCGGCAAGCGGTGATTCGTGCCGCTACGCTTTTGAGCGCAGCGTGGGAGAAGGCGTTTTGAAACGGCTGGTGGTGGTGTCAAACCGCGTGGCCCTGCCCGGGCGGCGCGGCAGTGCGCAGGGGGGGCTCGCGACCGGGCTGTGGGAGGCGCTGCAGCCCGCGGGCGGACTGTGGTTCGGCTGGAACGGCCGGGTGGAGGAATCGTCGGATTCTTCACCCGAGCTGCACCGGGAAGGAGATGTAACGTATGCCACCGTGCCGCTCACGCGGCGCGAGTTTGAAGGGTATTACGTGGACTTTGCCAACCGTTGCCTGTGGCCGCTTTGCCACTCGCGCCTGAATTTACTGCATTTTGATCGCAAGCATTACCACAACTATATGGAAACAAATGCCCGCTTTGCGCATCAGCTATTGCCGCTGCTCGAGGATGATCCGCTGGTGTGGGTGCACGACTATCATTTCCTGCCAATGGCGGCGTGCTTGCGTGAGGCGGGTTTCAGCGGGCGCATCGGTTTTTTCCTGCATGTACCTTTTCCTTCCACAGACATCCTGCGCGCGTTGCCTGTGCACAAGGAACTGGTGCATGCATTGCTTGCGTATGACTTGATTGGTTTCCAGACACCTCTGGATTGCGAGGCGTTTATGGGGGCGGTGAGATTGTGCGTGCCGGAGGCACGAATGACGGACAGCACCGTGACATACAACGGCCGGTGCGTGCGTGTGCAGAGTTTCCCCATTGGCATTGACGTCGACGAGGTGGTGCGCACGGCCGAAAGCGGCCGGCACGGCCTTCACGGCAGGCGCCTGGAAGCAAGCCTGACCGGCCGGCGGCTCATCATCGGTGTGGATCGTCTCGATTACAGCAAGGGTTTGCCGGGGCGTTTCCGAGCCTATGCCCAGTTGCTGGAGCATTGGCCGGAGTTCCGGCGCCAAGTCGTGCTGTTCCAAATCGCTCCGCTGTCGCGCATCGAGGTGCCCGAATACGAGCTTATCCGCCGGGATCTGAATGCGATTGCCGGTGATATCCAGGGCCGATTCGCGGAATACGACTGGTTGCCTTTGCGTTACATGACTCGCGGGTTTCCACGCCCAACCATCATGGGATTCCTGTCGCTGGCGCGCGTCGGGCTGGTTACGCCGTTGCGCGACGGCATGAATCTCGTCGCCAAGGAATTTGTTGCCGCACAGCCCGCCGACGATCCGGGTGTGCTGGTGCTGTCTTCGCTGGCGGGTGCGGCCTATGAATTGCGCGATGCCGTTATCGTGAATCCCCACGACCTTGGCCAGATCGCAGAGGGCCTTGCCCAAGCGCTTAATATGCCGCTGGAAGAACGGCGTGAGCGCTGGTCCGCAATGATGAAGGTGTTGCGCGGGAATGACATCCACAACTGGACGCGCACCTTTATCAGTGCGCTGCAGCAAGCGGGACACGCATGAATCTGCTGGTGGGCGATGTCGGTGGCACGCATACCCGGCTGGCGGTGTATGACGGACGCAGCCTGCATCCACCACACGTGTTTGACAACGACGCGTACGAAAGTATTTACGCACTGCTGAACGATTTTTTGCCGGGACTCGATAGCGCGTTGTGCCCTTCGCGTGCACGCTTTGCGATTGCGGCACCCGTCAACGGCAGGCAGGTGCGGCTGACCAATCGTGACTGGGAATTCGATTGCGACCGTCTGGAAAAACAGCTCGATGTGCGGAGTGTGGAATTGCTGAACGACTTCATGGCACTTGCGCTCGCGATACCCGGACTTGACGCCGAGGGTCTGCGCAAGATTGGTGGCGGTGCGCCGGTGGAACACGCGGCAAAAGCCCTGCTGGGGCCCGGCACCGGTCTCGGCATGGCCGGGCTGGTGTGGACCGGTGAACGCTGGTTGCCGGTACCCGGCGAGGGCGGTCATGCCAGCCTCGCCGCGGACGAACCGCGCTTGCTGGATCTGTTGGGGCGCATGTTGAAGGGTGCGGAATATCTCAGCAACGAAGACGCTTTGTCGGGTCCCGGATTGCAGCACCTGTATGCAGCATTCGCGCAGGGCACAGATAATTCTGTGCCTGCTCCCGAGGAAATAATCCAGCGAGCCGGCGCCGGAGAGCGGCAAGCCACTCAGACGCTGGGTGCATTTGTCGCGCTGCTTGGCGGCGTGGCGGGAAATCTGGCGCTTACCTTCAACGCGCGCGGCGGAGTTTATCTGGCCGGTGGCGTGTTGCCCGGCATTCCGTTTGAGCGGTGGCAGTCCTCGTTTCGTTCCGCCTTCGTGCGCAAGGGTGACTGGGCCCGATATCTTGAGGCGATTCCCACCTGGCTGGTGACGGATCCGTTCGCGACGTTGCGCGGATTGATCGTGGCGGGAGGCGCATGAGCATGTTGCAAATCGTTTCCGCCCTGCCGGCATGGCTAGTTACGCTCGTCAGCCTTTTGGCGACGATAGTTGTCGTGATGCTGGTTCTGGAACTGGCATTCATGATTCTGGGGCGCACACGCGAGCAGGTGCTTGCCATCGCCATCAAACAGCTGCGGCGTCCGCTGCGCTGGCTGGTGCCAGCGGTTGCCGCCCGCCTGGTTCTGCTGGCATTGCCGCTGGCAGCGCGCCCGGCCGGGATTGTCGCGCACCTGCTTGAGCTCGCCGCCATCGTGGCAGGCGCATGGTTTTTTGTCGCCTGCTTCGATATTTGGCGAGAAGTGGTGATAGTCCGTTATCCGCTCGATACTGCGGACAATCTGCGTGCACGCCGCTTGCGTACCCAGTTACAGATTATCCGCCGCATCACGGTCGCCGTGATCGCACTGGTGGCACTGGCCGCCATGCTCATCACGTTCCCGGAAGTGCGCGCGGTCGGCGCGGCCCTGTTCGCGTCGGCCGGCGCCGCTGGTCTGATTCTGGGACTTGCCGCACGTCCCGCCATCAGCAATCTGCTCGCCGGTCTGCAGGTGGCGCTCAGTGAGCCCATCCGTTTGGATGACGTGGTGATCGTGCAGGGTGAGTGGGGACGCATTGAAGAAATCCGCACCACCTACGTGGTGGTGAAGATCTGGGACGAACGGCGGCTGATCGTGCCGCTTTCCTATTTCATCGAGCAGCCATTTCAGAACTGGACGCGGAAAACTGCAGATCTACTCGGCACCGTGTTTCTGTACGTGGATTACACGCTGCCGGTGGAGGCCGTGCGCCAGGAGCTGCACGGTATTTTGCAGACGACCAAGCTGTGGGACAACAAGGCATGGGGGTTACAGGTGACGGATGCAACGGCGCAGACCATGCAACTGCGGGCACTCATGAGTGCGGCCAACAGCGGCGACGCCTTTAATCTGCGCTGTCTGGTACGTGAGAAGCTCATCACGTTTTTGCAGACGAACTATCCACAGTGCCTGCCCCGCACACGGCTGGAATGGCCGGCCTCGAACATGGCGCCGGATCGGTTTTCAAACGCCACGTTTCCCGGCACGATTGGTTCCTGACCGGTCATTTCAAATACCCACCTGCAATCCGACTGCCATAACCTGTCCGGCGGGAATGTGATAGGAGGCGGTGGCATCCTCGGTATTGCGCGCCATCCACACAAATAGCCGGTCGCGCCAATGTGCCATGCCATGCTGCTTGCGCCCGGCCAGCATGTCCACCTGTCCAATGATGTAATGGACTTGATCGAGATCCAGCTTGAGCCCGAGCTTGGTGCACATGGCAAGATCAGACGGCACATTCGGTCCCTGCATGAAACCGTAGCGCAGGATCACGCGGTAAAAACCCTGCTCCATCTCCGTCAATTCGAGCCGTTCCTCCGGGCTTATCTTGGAGACCTGCTCGATGATGACCGTAACTAAAACTACCCGTTGATACAAGACACCCGTATGCCGCACCAATTGTTGCAGTGCCGGCGGCGTCTGTTCCAAGCGACCCGTGAAAAATATCGCAGTACCCGGCACGCGCGTGACGCGATCACCCGTCAGGCGCCCAAGAAAAGTCTCGAGTGAGATACCATTCGCGGCAATCTGCTCGGAAAGCAGCCCGGTGCCGCGGCGCCAAGTGGTCATGACAATGAACAGCGCCAACCCGGTCGCCACCGGCAGCCAGCCACCATCAGGAATCTTCAGAATGTTGGAGCCCAGGAAACCGAGATCGATCACCAGGAACCCCAGCAAAAACGCGCCGGCTGCCAGCAGACTCCAACCGCCACGCTCGCGTGCTACGTTGAACATCAGCAGCGTCGTGATGACCATGGTGGAATTGACCGCCACGCCATAGGCGGCCGCCAAGTTGTTTGAGGAACGGAATCCCAGCACCAGAACAATAGCGGCCACCATCAGCGACCAATTCACGACCGGCATGTAGATCTGGCCGCGGGCTTCCGCGGAAGTCTGTTCCACTTTCAGGCGCGGCACCTGGCCGAGCTGGATGGCCTGACGGGTAAGTGAGTAGGCGCCGGTGATGACGGCTTGGGACGCGATGCAGGTGGCGGCTGTGGCCAGTATGATCAGGGGATAAAGTCCCCATGACGGCGCCAGATGGAAAAACGGCTGCACACTGCCTTGCGGATTGGCGATTAGCAGCGCGCCCTGGCCGAAATAATTGATGAGCAAGGCCGGCAGCACGAATGCGAACCACACTTTTCGGATCGGGCTGCGCCCGAAATGGCCGAGGTCCGCGTACAAGGCCTCGCCTCCAGTGGTCACCAGAAACACCGCGTAGAGGACCAGAAAACCGGTGAACCCGTCAGCCAGAAAGAAACGCACCGCGTACCATGGGTTTACCGCCAGCAGGACTTCCGGCGCTGCCACGATACCGCGAATGCCGAGCGCTGCCAGCACCAGGAACCACAGCAACATCAGCGGGCCGAACACCGTGCCTACTTTCGCGGTGCCGAAGCGTTGCACAGCAAATAGAAAGAACAGAATCACGACCGTGATGGGAATGATATAGCGATGCAACGTTGGAGCCGCAACCTGCAGACCTTCCACCGCGCTCAGTACCGATATGGCCGGGGTGATCATAGTGCCTCCGTACAGCATCGCAGCGCCGGCGATTCCGATCAGGAGCAACGCGCGCCGCCGCCGCCGGTCCTGACCCTTGTCAGGGCGTAGCAGTGCGAGCAGCGCAAAAATTCCGCCTTCGCCGCGGTTGTCCGCGCGTAGCACGAAGGTCATGTACTTGAGGGAAATGACCAAGATCAGTGTCCAGAGGACGAGCGAGAGGATGCCAAGGACGTTGAACGTGGAAACCGGGAGAGGATTTTCGCCCGCGAAACACTGGCGCAGCGCATAAATGGGGCTGGTGCCGATGTCGCCATACACCACGCCGAGTACCGCCAATGCCAGAGAAGCGAATGGCTGGCCGTGGGGCGCCGCTGGCGCGGCACGTTTCCGGGCCTCTTGCTGGGCATCGCGCCCCGGCTCAATTCCGGTTTCTGGTGCCATCCCGTTCCTGCTTTTGTTGATGACGAACTACGCTTCGGACGGTAGATCTTTGGGTTTGCCCCGTGGTTTTGACCCTTATTCTGTGGTCAGTGTCCCGGCGCGGCTGGCGGAGCGGGTGGCAGTACCAGCTCGAAGTACGGCGGTTTCGGTTTTTGATTCGGTGGCAGGTAATTGGGCGCGGGCTTGCCGACCGGGCCGAGCGAGCGGATAAAGTGATAGATGCTCGCCAGATCGTAATCACTCATGCTGCGGAAAAAATACCACGGCATTGGTGGGCGCGCCTTCGCGGTGCGTAACTGTTTGATCCACTCCTCTTCCGTGAGTCCATGAGCGACAATACGCAGGTTCACCGGATACGTGGTACCCCACGGTCCGTACCAGCCCACGGTATCACCCATGAGCCACTGGCTTTCCGGCAGTTGGCCAGCTTTATCTCCGTAGCCTGCGGTGTGACAATCATTACAGCCGCTGGTCATTACCAGATGCCGACCGTGTTCCAACATCGTTTTGTTTTTCCTCGCCGACGAACCGCTCATGACGGTTTGGCCCGCCAGCCCCAATGCAAACCCCACAACAGACAGCATGACTAATTTATACATTACCCTTCCCTCCTGGATGTAGTTGAGTTGTTCACATATTCCTCATCCACAGTCATTATCGTACTCCCCTGCGCAGTATTTTGATGAATGGTTGGGGAAATGAGGGCCTGAACGTGGAATTTCCCCAGTCCACTGTTGTCAATGTCCCGACACGCCGCTATTGTGGCGTCCGTTTTGAAATAACAGGAAAACATCCTCCATGCGGGCCACGCTCCGAAAGCGCCTGATCACGCTCGCCGTCCAGACGGCTCTGGCCGTGAGCCTCACTCCGGCAACGGTCCTGGCCGAGATTCCCGAGGCCAGCCAGCCGGTGGAGCTGGGCAAGATTGCCGTCACCGGCAGCGCATTACCTGCGCCCAAGCCCGCCTCCGTCAAGCCGGTCGGACCGATCCAGATCATCAGCCAGCGGCAGATCAAGGCCAGCGGTCTGACTTCCGTGGGTGACATCCTCGCGCGCCTGACTATCATGGGTTCGGGTACCAACACCGCATTCAATTTCGGCGCCAACGGTGAAACCTGCATCAATCTGCGCAACCTGGGTTGCGACAGGGTGCTGGTACTGGTGAACGGCCGACGCTGGCCGGCGTTGATCACCGGCGAAGTGGACATGAACACCATCCCGCTCGCGGTCGTAGACCACATCGAAGTCCTGAAATCCGGTGCTTCGGCGCAATATGGCTCTGGCGCCATGGCCGGCGTGGTGAACATCGTCACCAAAAATAATTTCAACGGTAGCGAGGCCAGTGCCTATCTCGGCGAATACGTCGAAGGCGGCGAGCGCGACGGCCAGACGCAGTTGTATGAATTCACTCACGGCATGACGAGCGCCAACAGCAGCTTCATATTCAACGCGTCGTACACGGATCAGCGGCCCATCGTGGGTGGCGACCGCGCCATCACCTCGTTCCCGAGCTACGGCACCGGCATTTCCCGCGGCAGCTCGGTCACGTCCCAGGGACGATTTACATTCATTAACCCCAATACCAATCAGAAAGAAGATCTGACGGTCATCACGGGAACACCCGGCACTTCACCCGCGGATTTCAGGCCGTTCAATCCGGCGACCGATCTGTATAACTATGCGACGATCAATTATTTGCTCACACCTTCCAAGCGCACCGGCCTGTATGTGCAGGGCAGTTACGATTTCAGTGACAAGATCACGGGCCATTACACCGCGCTCTACAACGACCGGCGCTCGCAACAGCAGGAAGGTCCAGCGGAATTTTCCATCGGCTCCCAGGGCACGAACCCCATCAGCGTGTCCTCTACCAACCCCTACAATCCGTTTGGGTTCGATCTCACCGCTACCGGCGCGAATCCCAATCTCCTGCTGCTGGATTATCAGCCGGTGGAACTCGGGCCGCGCTTCATCAATGAAGATTCACAGACGTTTTATTTCAATGGCGGGCTAGATGGCAGCTTCGCGCTGGCGGCGCATCCTTTCACCTGGGGGATGAATGCCATCGTGAACCGCAACACCATGACGACGCTGGACGGGCCGGAACTGAACCTGGTGAACGTGGCCAATGCGCTCGGCCCGGTATCCAACTGCGGCCCCGGCACTGCCAATCCGTCGTGTGTACCGCTCAATCTGTTTGGCGGACAGTACAACGG
Source organism: Gammaproteobacteria bacterium (assembly GCA_050739255.1). GTDB lineage: Bacteria > Pseudomonadota > Gammaproteobacteria > Natronospirales > REEB76 > REEB76. The sequence continues at coordinate 71 of JBOIAY010000175.1, read as the reverse complement.
CGGCAGCATCACGCCGGCCATGGCCAACTACATCACCTACACCGCGCAGCAATATCTGGAAACCAACCAGC
>JBOIAY010000174.1:0-4016 GCA_050739255.1 Gammaproteobacteria bacterium | reverse complement strand
CCTGTAGCCATGCTGTCCGTCTCATCGCGCACCTCCTTCAGGTGCGTATGAAAACCGGACAGATCACGTGTTACAACTGCGGACAGAATATGTGTTCCTAACAGTTTCTTGGTTGTTTTGTTGACCGTTGGCAGCGTGTAGCTGTTGATCAGTGTGCCTTCGGCATCCATGAAGCTGAGCTTGATCAGCGTATGGCCGTTGTAGCTAACCGGCAAATGAAAGAATACGGTCGCGCCTGCGGGCAGGTTTTCGCCTTCACCGGGACGCATGTGGCCGCTTGAGCGTTTGACGAGCCAAGTCTGTTGCGGGGCAAACAGGTAGGGCTGGCTGCTGTCCACTTGCACTTTGCTCAGCTGCTCGAGGAACACGAGATTGTCCAGTGCCCAGAACGAACGGCCGTGGGTGGCAAGCACCACCGCGTGCTGGTCGGGTTGAATCGCAATGTCGCTCACCCGCACTGGCGGCAAATTGAGTGTCAGTGGCAGCCAGTGATTTCCTGCATCGAGACTCGTGAATACCGTCTGGCTCGTGCCGAGGAACAGCAGATTGGCATCATTCGGATCCTGCCGAATGCTTTCCAGGTATTGATTGGCGGGTAACCCGAACGTGAGAGCAGTCCAGTGCTTACCGTAGTCCGTGGTCATATACGCGTATGGCTTGTAGTCGTCCCATTGGTAACGGCTCGCGGTCAGGTAAGCGGCGCCAAGGTTCGTATGCGAAGCCTCGATGCAGGTGATCGTGGACCACGTGGGCAAGTTCGGCGGACGTACCTCAGTCCAATGACTGCCGTCGTCTGTGGTCACGTACACCAGCCCGTCGCCCGAGCCGGTCCATATGATGTTGTTATCAAGCGGCGAAACAGACATGGACGTGATCGTGGGATAAACCTCGGCTCCGGAGACGTCGGCGCTGATGGACCCGCCGGGGCGACCTTCCGTACTCTTGTCGTTGCGCGTGAGGTCCGGGCTAATTTTTGTCCACGTCGCGCCGTGATCCATACTTTTCAGGACATATTGCGCGCCGGTCAACAGCTCATCCGGGTTACCTGGTGCAAACAGGATAGGACGGTGGATCCAGCCAAAGCGGTATATCAATTCTGATGCGGCCATGCCGTCCTGGTATATCGGCGAGGGCGTGATGCTTTGCACTACACCGGCACGGCGGTTGTCACTGTACATGACCGAGTAATACCCGCTCGCGTAGGTAATCCAAGGTTTTCCAGGTTGTGGTACGACCCAACTGCTTTCACCTCCGCGTACATTCCGCCAAGCGGACTGCGGGATACCACCGAATGGCGTCGCGCTCGGCCCTTCGGTGGAGCCCTCATCCTGCTGGGCCCCGTAAATGTGGAACGGGAATTGGTTATCGAGGTTTACGTGATAAAATTGGCCCGTAGGCTGATTGTGCTCCGGGCTCCAGGTTTTGCCGCCATCTTGGGTCACGGTGGCTCCGCCGTCATTGCCCTCAACCATGAGATCAGGGTTGCCGGGATTGATCCAGAGTGCATGATTGTCACCGTGCGGCGGGCGCAGTTTGGTGAATTTCTTGCCACCGTCATGGGAGATCCAAAGTGCTGAGACTTCCGGAGCATAGACCGTGTTTGGATCCTTGGGGTCCACGAACAGGGTTGAATAGTAAAAAGCACGCTGGGTGAGTGACATGCTGTTGTTGACAAACGTCCAGCTTTGCCCCGCATTGGTGGAACGGAAAAGAGCGCCAGCCTGACCCTTGTAGTCGGCCTGGATAATCGTGTACATGACGTTGGGATTGCTCGGCGCAATGGCCAGACCAATGCGGCCGAAAATGCCGGTGGGAAGTCCGTTATTGTGAGTGATGTTGGTCCATGTGGCTCCGCCATCGGTGGTCTTGTAAATACCGCTGCCCGGCCCGCCGCTCGAGAATCCCCACGGCTGCCGATATGCTTGCCACATGGCGGCGTACAGGATCTGTGGATTGGACGGGTCCATCGCGAGGTCAATAGCCCCGGTCTTGTCATTTATATATAGGATTTTTTTCCAGGTGTTACCTCCGTCGGTACTCTGATATAAACCGCGTTCAGAGTTGGGAGCGAAGACGTGGCCGAGCGCCGCCACATATACGATATCGGGATTGTCCGGGCTTACTACAATTTTGCTGATCACACGTGTATCTGCCAGGCCAATCTTGATCCAGGTCTTGCCGGCGTCAGTGCTCTTGTACATACCGTCTCCGGTCAAGAGCGTATTGCGGATATCGGACTCGCCAGTGCCAACGTAGATCACCTTGGGATTGGAAGGCGCGACCGCGATCGCGCCGATGTTCGAGGTATCAAAGTACTTGTCGGAAATGTTTTGCCAGGTGGCGCCGTAATTCTCGGTTTTCCATACTCCACCGCCCACGGCACCCATGTAATAGAGATTGGGCTGTTGGGCCACGCCGGTGACGGCAATAACGCGTCCGCCCACGAACGGGCCAACGCTGCGCCAGTGAAGCGCACTCAGAAGCTGCGAGGGCGGCAGCGCATCCGCACTGGTCGTGGCGGGCAGGGCAAGCAGCAGGCCGGCACATGCGGTCGCCAGCGCCCGGATTAGACCGTGAGCAATCTTGTTGTTCATAAATCTGATTTCCTGAGGGGCTTGTCTTTGCTCATCGCATTCAGTTTGAGAATTGTGAGTGAGCATACGGAAACGGCTAGACTCGAATTCTGGGCGGCGCGGCCAGCTGGCTTGCCGTACGGATAGGGCGTTGAAGCTTACGACCTAGGCGAGCAACTTGCAAAACTAGCCGGGCCCGCGATGAGACGCGAGCGGGCAATTTTTAATCAGCTGGACGATTGTCATATTTCTGTCACATTCACCCCCTACACTCGTCAAGATGTTTCAAACTAGGGGACGTATGACCAAGTCTATCCGGCAACTGCTGGTTATTGCCGCCCTTGCCGTAGTGGCGGCCGCGGCTGGCGCGGCGGAGACCCAGCTTGCCGGGGCAGGGGGCACGGCGATTTATCCGGTGCTGGCCAACTGGGCGGCGCAGTACCACGCGCTCACCGGTGTGGCGGTGAACTATCAGCCCATCGGCTCCGGCGGCGGCATCCAGCAGATCGAGGTCAGGACCGTAGCCTTCGCCAACAGCGACATGCCGCTGCCATCCGCAACGCTGCGCAGCAACCATCTCATCCAGTTCCCCGCGCTCATCATCGGCATCACGCCGGTGGTGGACATCCCCGGCATCAAGCCGGGAGAAATTACGCTCAGCGGCCCCCTACTGGCGGATATTTATCTGGGGAACATCCAATACTGGGATGATCCGCGCATCATCGCGCTCAATCCCGGTGTGGCGCTGCCGCACATGAGCATCATCACGGTGCACCGCTCGGACGGCTCCGGCACCACGTTCAATTTCACCAACTATCTGTCGAATGTAAGTCCGGTGTGGCGCGAAAAAATCGGCATCAACACGGCGGTGTCCTGGCCGAACGGCGTGGGCGGCAAGGGCAACGCCGGTGTGGCCTCGTTCGTGAAGCAGATCCGTGGCAGCATAGGTTATGTGGAATATGCCTTCACGCAGGAAACCCATATGGCCTGGACGCGGATGCTGAACCGCAACGGGAAAGTCGTGGCGCCGAACCTGGGAGCCTTCGCAGCGGCGGCGCAACACGCGGACTTTTCCAAGGCGGAGGATTTCAACCTCACGCTCACCGATGAACCCGGCGCGGATACCTGGCCCATCACCGCCACCACTTATATATTGATGCGCACCGATTACCCCAGGGAGGACAATCAGGCGGTGCTGGCGTTCTGCCGCTGGTTTCTTAGCCACGGCCAGGAACAAGCCCGGCAATTGAACTATGTGCCGCTGCCCGCGCCCACCGTGGAACTCATCGAGCGGTACTGGAAAAAGGAATTGGGGCTTTGAACAGCGCGACGTCCCCGTCCGGCAGTTGGATCAAATCCGGCCGGCACCGGCGCAGCGCCGCGGCCGACACGCTGTTCCGCGGCATCACGCGCATAGCGGCATTGCTGGTGCTGGCGCTGGTG
>JBOIAY010000173.1:0-4161 GCA_050739255.1 Gammaproteobacteria bacterium | reverse complement strand
GCCCACGGGCCACAAGAGCGCCACGAAACCCCACCAACCGAGCATGAGTTTGACGGGACTGCCGGATTCCCATGCAGTGTGCGACTGGAAAATCTCGCTGACCACGAAACACGCACTGATCACGGTTGTGGTGGCCAGCAGCCAAATGAAGCCCGGGAGGGAATGGAAGGCCAGTGCCACGATCAGCAGGGCCACAATGGCCACCAGCGGGATGGCCAGCAGGAAAATGCCGTAATCCGTTCCGGGTATTTCCGAGGACAAGAGCTTGCGTGACGCAGGGACGTTCACGCCGGTGCCTACGAGGCCAGGCTCACTTCAACTGATCGAGGATTTTCATTTCCGGCACCGACAGGAAAGTGTCGGGGTTTTCCGGGTCGTTGCTCACCGGCAGCGTGCCGCAGATAAGTTGCGAAACCGTGGTTCTGCCGTCTATGCCCGGCTGGGGACTGCCGCCGATGTCGTATTTCAATACCTGGCCACGGGCGTTCCATTCCTTGGGCAGGTCGCGGGCAGTGGGCCGCACTTCCACTGTCACCTCCACCCACTTGTTCCAGCCCCAGTTCTCGGTGTGGAAGTTGTAGGGGTTGCCGCCGTTGGAAGTGAGGGTGGCATGCCAGTTCATCAGGTCATACGAAGACTGGTTGAGGCCGATACAGGAGATTGAAAGCTGCTTGACGGCCTGCTTGATGATGGCAGCGTTGTTCGCTGGTATGCCGGCCTGGATGGCGACGGTTTTGTCCGGGGTCTTGCCGCAGGCCGCGAGCAGCAGGACGGCAAGGAACGCGACGATGAGTTTTTTCATGGACGTTTCCCCGCAATCAGCATATTGAGCCAAGAGTATAGCCTAGGAACAGCGCGCTTGAATTCTCATGGCGCGCATTTCACCTGATCCTGACCGGCGGGTCCGGCTAGCGCATGCGGCCGCGCCAACGGCGCCGCAGGAAGTACAAGAACAGCGCCACCAACAGCACGATGAGCGCCATGATGAAATACAGGCTGACCTCGTCGAAGTAATCGGAATACATGCGCAAATGTCGTCCCAGATGAAAGGTGCCCAAGCCCCATACCGCAACCCACAGCAGGGCGCCGCCGGCGTTGAACAGCAGGAAACGCCGGAAGGGCATGGCGGCGGCGCCGGCCACGATGCCGTTCACCTGGCGCAGCACCTCGAAGAAGCGTGCGAAGCTCACGAACCAGCCGCCGTATTTCAGGAACGCGTTCTCCATGCGGCGCACCTGCGGTTCGCCGATGCGCAGGTACTTGCCAAAACGCAGGATCAGCCGGCGTCCGCCCAGATAACCGATCCAGTAGCCGCAACCATCGCCGATGACGGCGGCCAGGAAGGCCGTGAGCAGCACCAGCGTGATGTTGAGCTTGCCGTGCTCTGCCAGCAACGCGGCCGCGATCAGCAGCGTTTGTCCGGGCAGCGGCAGGCCGAAGCTCTCGGCGAAAATGACGAGGAAAATCACCGGGTAACCGTACTGCGTAAGATACGGTTCCAGGAATTTCATCAAGTCATGGAAAAAACCCATCGGTGCGCGTTCTTTGTTCCGGTGAGCGTGTCTGCATGGTAGCAGATGCGGCGCCGCCGAAGCCGGATGCCCTTCAAGAAATCAATTTACCATGTCCGATACGGACGGGTTGATCGTGCGTGCGTGGCTCGTGATGAGTTGTTCACAGGCGTGAATATCGAGCGGCTCGTGCAACAAGAAGCTCCGGATGCGTTCGCAGTTTTCTCGTCGCAGCCAGTTGAATGGCGCCTCGTTTCCACGCCTTCCGCACCGCGTCGGATACCGTGTGAATTTGCAAGTTTGATGGTGGTGCGCGGCGGCATCGGCCAGCTTCGACTCGGATTGGGCGCGGTTCGGCAAGTCTTAAGGGAAACGAAATTCGTGAACCACGGCAGTTTCTTCGGCGCGCCTGCGTCTAATCATCTCGGTGTTCAGCTCGTCGGCAATGAGTCCCGCCAAACGGGTGTCGCGGGTGGCGCGATAGGGAAGATCGGCCAGTTCGGCCTGGATCAGCAAGCCCAAGTTGGTTGGCTACCAGCGTATACGCCGGGGTGGCTATAGCCATCAAGCCTCCCGGTTTCCCTGAGTCTCCGTGTTCGCGGGCTAGAAGCATACATTATGTTAAGTATAATTAATCGCAAGTGTGTGGAATCAGGGCCTTTTTGTCCAGTGGCGCAGGGATACTACGGACGGGGTGATTCTGCCGATGGACGGTATTGAAGCAAGATTATGTAAGGTACATGATGGAGCCGTTCTGAAAACAGGGCGTCAAGCATCCGCCTGATACATGCTGGATTCACGGCAAGGAGTAGGCAATGGCGATAAACGGCTTGGACACACGGATGCTGTTGAGCTTCAGCCTCATCTGCCAATTGGCTGCGATCATTTTGCTGGTAGTCCTGTTTATGCTGTTGCGTCGGCAAGCAAGCCGGCGCCCGTATTTTTATGCCTGGAGCAATGCCTGGATTGTTCTCGCGGTGGCGCTTGCTGCGCTGGTCGCGCGCTACAACCTTCTGCCTGTCCTGCTCGGCCCGGTCACCGATTCGGACTGGTGGGTCAGGTTTTGCTATTTTCTGTACCAATTCGGCAAGCTGGCTTTCCTGGCGCTGTTGTTGCGCGGCATATTCCTTTACCTCAAAGGTGTGACGCATCTCGGTTTCATGCGCTGGCTGTGGCTTGGAGTCGGCGCTATTACTTTGGTGTCCGTGGCATTTTCCGCGACGCTGCATGCCGTCCTGTTCTGGCAGGGCCTGTGCAACGTGGTGGTGTATTCATTTTGCGCAGTTGCCCTGCTGACGCTGCCGTTGCCACGCCGCAGTCTGGGCACGCGCGTCGCCGGCATCGTCTTGGCGGCCAGCCTGGTGCTGTGGCTGGCGTATCTGCCGGCACTCATGGCCGACGTCATGCCGGTAGCCCACGTGGGGGGGGGACTACAAAACCTGCTGAACGGTCCCAACAACTTTCTGGATCTGATTCTCAGCATGCTGCTGGCCTTCGGCATGGTGCTGGTGTTGTTCGAGGATACGCGCCGCGAGATTGACAATGCCCACCGGGAATTGCGTGTCGCCCACGAACAACTGTTGCGGGAGTCCTATCTGGATTCACTCACGGGCGCTTACAACCGGCGGGCCTTCAATGAAGGCACCGGTCTGGATGACGCACGCGGTAGCTTCGGCGCGCTGGTAGTGTTCGATATGGACAATCTCAAACAAGTGAACGACGTATATGGCCACAAACACGGTGACGCACTGCTCAAGCATTTCACATCGGTATTGCGCCATGGATTGCGGCCTTCCGACAAGTTGTACCGGCTTGGCGGCGATGAGTTCCTGGTGGTCATGCCACGCGCGGTTGCCAATGTTGCTGGTCCGCGCATGCAGGATCTCATCGCCTCCGCTCCGTCTCTCAATGTGGCCGACACCGGCGCGCTCATCAAGTTGCGGGCCAGCGTCGGCAGCGCGGACTTCACCAGCGTCGAGGATATTGAAATCGCGCTGCACACCGCGGACCGCTCCATGTACGCGCAAAAACGCGCCAGCAAAAGCGTGTACACCATCCCGGACGCCACCGATGGCGTCGTCAGAGAAACCTGAAGCTACTGCATGACCGTTTGTGCAGGATATCCCGGCAACAGGCTGTTACAGCAGATGCGAAATCGTATATGCTGCAAACAGGAACAGAGGGGTGTCCATTCACGTTTGGAGCAGAAGCATGAAACGCCTACTGGTCGTTTTTGCAGTCACGCTCATATTCATGCCGGGCCTGAGCCTGGCCGACGTACTCAAGATGCAGCCGGGTCAGTGGGAGATCGCGGTCAACATGCACATGACCGGTCTGCCCGTGTCCATTCCTACCCAGGTGCTGAAGAAGTGCATTACGGCTGAGGATATGAAGAACACAGAGAACGGCATCATGCAGCCGCAAAATCTCCCGGGCACGAAGCAGCAGTGCAAGATAAGCAAGCTGAGCCATACTGGTAACACTCTGAGCTGGCAAGGCAGCTGCATGGGCGATAATGACATTAGGGCACCTCTAAAAATTGATCTTTTACTTTCTGGCGGCGTTAAAAATGACCTCGCAATCCTCATGTATTGGCATATACACTCCGGTTGCTCGGCCATTTTTGCCTACCCAGAAACCAAAATCTCTG
>JBOIAY010000172.1:0-6520 GCA_050739255.1 Gammaproteobacteria bacterium | reverse complement strand
CCGGAGTAATCCCACCCCCTCCGCCAAATCGCTGTAAGTTGAGATATGGATTAGAGTTGGAACGGAGACAGGTATGCTCAGGATTCGAACCCACGAAAACTCAATCAGTCGGGTTCGACAAATTCGCCGGGAGCGAATTTGAATCGCGCGTAGCGCGGGCCCCGAAGGGGTGAAGTACATGGATGTACGGAATAATCCCACCCCCTCCGCCAAATTCAAAACAGCGTGTTGTGTTTCAATTGTGGCAGTAGATAACGGAGCTAAAATTCGAACCTACGAAGAAAACAATTGACCGGGTTCGACAAGATCGTATGGGTGAGGAACATAGTTCCGAACGGGTCTGGCAGGGATGTCGGACCCTGGGTTCTTAGCGAGGCAGGGAAAGCCGAGCTTAGAACGATTTTGAACCTGCGGAGCGGGGCCCGCAGGGCGAGCTCCAGGGATGGGGTGAGTAATCCCACCCTCTCCGCCAATGTGCATAAATCAGTAATGATCAGTAATGAAAGGAGGATTCATCTCTCGTGACTGACGAGTCTTTGAGCTTTCTCTCACGGCTGAAACAGCACCACGTGTATCGCGTGGTGGTGGGCTATGCGGTGGCCGCCTGGATCGTTATCCAGGTGACCAGCCGGGTGTTCCCGTATTTTGGCTGGAACCACTTCGTCCCGGCCATCATCATAATCTTGCTGCTTGGTTTTCCGGTGGTACTGATCCTGGCGTGGCTTCTGGTCAAGCCCAGAGGCCCCGCCGTGTCCAATTCTTGGCTGCGCCGGCACGGGGCATTCGGCGCCACCTTGTCGGCGGTGGTAGTTGTGCTGGTAGTGATTTCCGGGTTCTACGCTTTACGTTTCTCTGAACACTATGAACAACGCATGATGGTAGTGACTACAACTCAAACCGTCTCAAAGACGGCGGTGGCCGTGAGCTCGCCCGCACTGGTGGCTGTCACCGTCATCCCCGCCAAGTCCATCGCGGTGTTGCCATTCGAGAACCTTTCCACCGACAAGGCCAACGCCTACTTTGCCGACGGCATGCAGGACCTGATTCTGACCAAACTCGCCGACATCGGAGGCTTGAAAGTCATCGCGCGTACTTCGACCATGCAGTATGGCAGTCATCCGCAAAACCTGACGAAGATCGGACGCGAGCTCGGCGTGGCGACGCTGCTTGAAGGCAGCGTGCAGAAAGCCGGCAATCAAGTGTTGATCAACGTGTAGTTGATTGACGCCAAGACGGACAGCCATCTGTGGGCCGAGAGCTACACCCGCACGCTGGACAATATATTCGGTGTCGAAGGCGATGTAGCGAGTAAAGTCGCCGACGCGCTCAAGACCACACTCACGCCGAAGGAAACCCGAGCGGTGGCCAGTGCACCGACCACCAATCCCGAGGCCTACACGCTATTCCTCAAGGCCAAGTATCAGATCGACCAGTTTTATCAGGGCAATGCCCAACCCGAGCTTGCGGAAAAGGCTATTGCCTACCTGCAGCATGCTATCCAGCACGACCCGCAATTCGCCTTGGCCTACGCCTTGCAGGCCAAAATGCAGATAGGACTCGTGATCAACCAGATGCGCGACACGCTGAAACTGCGTGACGGTGCATGGACCAACGTGCATAAGGCATTGTCCCTGGAGCCTGATCTGGCCGAAGCCCACAAGGTGCTTGGCGTTGTCCTGATGAGTCGTGGTGAAGTCGCACAGGGGCAAGCACAACTGCAGATCGCGCAACGTCTGGCACCCAACGATTCCAGGATCCCAGAATTGCTCGCGGAAAATGCGAGCTTTCAAGGCAACTGGACGCAGGCGGCGGTTGAGATCGCGCAGGCTCTGCGGCTGGATCCACGCAACACCCACCACTACCAATGGGCGTCCAGAATTGATATGGCCTTGCGCCGCTATGGCGCGGCCATCCGCACGGCACAACAGGGCGTGGCGATCAATCCGCAGGATACAAGCACGCGCTTGCAACTGGCGAGCGCGCTGATGTCATCAGGGCAGCTGCAGGCCGCCGGTGAACAGTTCATGGTTGTCGCCAACCAGATACCGATCGGGAAGCTTTCTCTTGGCGTTTATTACCTGTTCATCCGCGACTACGCCGCAGCACTCAAGGTGGCGCAGGCGATGCCGGCGGACACGCGCATGGCGTATTCATATGTAGGCATTCGTGAACTGGTGCTGGCGCAGGCGCATCTCGGGTTGGGGCAGCAGGCGCAAGGCCAGGCACTGCTCGATCAGGCACATGATCTGGTCACTGCAGCGCTGCGGGCGCATCCGAACTCGGACAGCTTATATGGCACGCTGGCCACGATCGAAATGTGGCGCGGCAACCGTGATGCCGCCTTGCAGGCGGTAGACAAGGCCTATGCGCTGGTCTCGTCCGCGACATCGTCGGCGTTTGCGTACCCGTCAGATTATGTGGAAAACAAGGCCACGATATTGGCGCACTTCGGCGATGCGCCAGACGCGACCGCGCTACTAAACAAGCTGATGGAAACACCGGGAACAGGCGAGACGATCAGTCCGGCGCTACTGCGGCTGGACCCGGCGTGGGATCCGATCCGCAAGGATCCTCGTTTTCAGGCGTTGCTGAATAAATACTCGAATGCGACTCCTGCTCCGGAGGCCGGCAGTGGCGGGTGAACCTGTGAGCTTCATGGCGCGGTTAAAACAGCACCACGTGTATCGCGTGGTGGTGGCCTACGCGGTGGCTGCCTGGATCGTGATTCAGGTGACCAGCCGGGTGTTCCCGTATTTTGGCTGGAACCACTTCGTTCCGACCATCATCATCATCTTGCTGCTGGGATTTCCGGTAGTGCTGATCCTGGCGTGGTTGTTGGTCAAGCCCAAAGACCCGGTCAAGTCCAATTCCTGGCTGCGCCGGCATTGGGCGTTCGGCGCCACCTTGTCGGCGGCGGTAGTCGTGCTGGTGGTAATTTCCGGGTTCTACGCTTTACGTTTCTCGGAGCACTATGAACAACGCATGACGGAAATGACGGTGGCCAAGACGGCAGTGGCTGTCAGCCCACCGACGCCAGCGGCGGTTACCGCCATCCCGGCCAAATCCATCGCGGTGCTGCCGTTCGACAACCTCAACGTGGACAAGAAGGACGCCTACTTCGTTACCGGTATGCAGGACCTGATCCTGACCAAGCTCGCTGACATCGGTGACCTGAAAGTGATCGCGCGCACTTCGACACAGCAATACGCGAGCCATCCCGACAATCTCACGGCCATCGCGCAGCAACTGGGCGTAGCGACGCTCCTCGAAGGCAGTGTGCAGAAGGCCGGCAACCAGGTGCTGATCAACGTGCAGTTGATTGATGCCAAAACCGACGCGCACATCTGGGCGCAGAGTTATCAGCGCACGCTGAATAACATCTTCGGTGTCGAAGGCGAGGTGGCGCAAAAGGTGGCCGATGCGTTGAGCGCCAAGCTGACACCCGCGGAAACTGCGCGCGTGGCAAACGTGCCGACCACCAACGCTGCGGCATACGACGCATACCTACGCGGCGAACACTATCTGGACCGGATGTCGGCTGGCGATTTCAAGGTGCTGCCCAAGGCAGTGGCTGCGTTCCAGCAGGCCGTCAATCACGATCCCGCGTTTGCGCTTGCCTGGGCTCGGCTGGCCTTCAGCCGAAGTGCGCTGATGTACGCCAGCATCGACCGCTCGGACGCGACGCGCCAGCAGGCGCTGGCCAATGCGCAGCATGCGCTGGCGCTGGCGCGTGATCTGCCGCAGGCGCACTACGCACTGGGCTACGTGTACCGCTTCGATTTCGCCGCCTACGACAAGGCGTTAGCGCAGTTCAAGATCGCTCGTCGCGGCCTGCCGAATGATGCCAAAGTCGAGGCAGCCATCGCCTATATACAGGAGATACAGGGCAAGCCGCAAGCCGCCGTAAGTCAACTGCAGCGGGCGGTGGCGCTGGATCCGCGCGACCCCAATCTGGCATTTTCGCTGGGCAAAATGCTGGAGAGATTACGTCAATACGATCGTGCCGGCATCGCTTTCCAACGCATGTTGGCGATCGCGCCGGAGGATCCGGAGGTGTATACCGCGCTGGCTTGGTTGGAGGTCTTGCAGCACGGTGATGTTCATGCGGCGCTGGCAATACTGGACAAGGCGCCGGCGGACTTGCAATCGGGTCCGGAGATTCTCTCCCGGCGGGTCGAGCTGTTGCTGCTCAAGCGCGACTACAAGTCGGCACAGCAAGCCGTCGACACATTGCGGCCGGGGGGGCGGTTTGTCACGCCACTGAAAGTGCTGCTGTTGCGCGCGGAGGTCAGCCATTTCTCCGGTGACCTCCAGAGCGCGAAGGCACTCTGCCAGCAGGCCCTTGCCAATGCAAAGACGCTTGCCAGTGAGGCTAACAGCGAGGGCGCACTCGAAATCGGTACCTTGATTCCCATTGCCCAGGCGTGTCTGAGACATCGGGCCGAGGCCTTGCAGGCGTTGGAAAACCTTCGTGCATTGGCCAGAAAGACCGGCGTGCGCTTGTTTCTCGATGAGGCGAATCTCGTGCTTGCCCAAGTGGACGCGATACTTGGCGACGCCAACGCGGCCATCGCGCCTTTGGACGCAGCCATGGCCGCGCCGCTGGGAGATGACATCTCGGTACCGCTGCTCAAGCTCGATCCGCAATGGGATACTTTGCGAGGCAATCCACGCTTTCAGGCGCTGCTGAAAAAATACGAAACCGTCAACCAGAATTCCGAGGCCGGCAATAGCGATTGATTTTCTGAGTCGGCTGGAGAATCCGCTTGTCAGCCCTTGAGAGCACAAGACCTGTGAATCAAACCCACCAACGCATCCTTGTCATCCGCAACGACAAGCTCGGCGACTTCATGCTCGCCTGGCCGGCACTAGCGCTGCTGCGCTCCAGTTTGCCGGATGCGCATATTGCCGTGCTGGTGCCAACTTACACCGCGTCGTTGGCGGAGATTTGCCCGTCTGTGAATGGGGTCGTAATTGATCCGAAGCAGAGCGGGGACTGGCGCAACGGCCGGGCTTTGGCAAACATTCTGCGGCCGAAACGCTTCGATGCGGTCGTTGCGCTGTTCTCGCGCTTTGATACCGGGCTGGCGGTCTGGTCGGCGGGCATCCCGTATCGGCTGGCGCCTGCCACTAAACTGGCTCAGTTGTTCTATAACCATAGACTGAAACAGCAGCGCTCTGAATCGGTAAAGCCTGAATACGAATATAATCTGGACTTGGTGAAGGCTTTTTTGCAGGATCAGGGCTGCAATCCAGCGCCGCTACCCGAGCCGCCCTATCTGCGCTTTGATGAACATGGAATACGTGAGCTGGAACAACAATTCAGGGACACACATGGAATCGTTATTAGCCGCCGCTTGATCTTCGTGCACCCAGGGCATGGAGGTTCTGCCAGCAATCTGCCGCTTGCACACTATGCCAAGCTGATCCGCGGTTTGCATTCCCATGGTGGCCATCATGTGGTGGTGACGGCTGGTCCTGCTGAAGAACCTCAAGTTCAGGCACTCGAAGCATTACTCAAAGGCGTGCCCCATTGCACGTATGTGTCACAGGGCGGACTGGTGAAATTCGCCATGCACCTGCAATTCTGCGACGTTTTCATCAGTGGCTCCACCGGGCCGCTGCACCTGGCGGCCGCGCTTAACCGCAATACCGCAGCTTTCTATCCGCGCCGGCGTTCGTCCACAGCGTTACGTTGGCAGACGATCAACGAGCCAGGCCGGCGCCTGGCGTTCATGCCGCCAGAAGGCGCCGCTGAAAGCGATATGATGACGATAGACATGGCGGCGGCTGCGACGGAAATCAGTCGGAAATATTTGAAATAGAGGTTGAAATCAGGTGTTCCGTTTCCAGGGCATGCAACCACACTCTCAACAGAATCCGCTGGTGCGGATCCTGGTTGCGCTGCTGTTGGTTGTAGCGGCGGCTGTGGCAGTAGTCTTCGGCGTAATTATCGTCGCGGTTCTGCTGGGCGCCGCTGTGATATTTTTTGCTTTTCTGTATCTGCGGGCCTGGTGGCTACGTCGCAAGCTGGGGCTCAATCTGCATCCGCCGCATCACCACTCACGTAAACACGATAATGGCACAACCATCGAGGGGGAATACACGATAGAGAATGGTAGCAATAAGGATAAACGCTAATCCCAACGATCATCCTTGACTTGCACCATGCCATCCTGAATGCGAGCCGGAAAAGTGGTGACGGGTTCGTAGGCGGGCGGCGCTAGGACATCGCCATTTCGCACGTCGAACTGGGCGCCGTGACGCGGACAGGTGATGACGCAGCCTTTCAATTCGCCGCCGGTGAGAATGCCGCCGTCATGGGTGCAGACATCTTCGATGGCGTATAACTTGCCCTCGATGTTGAACACCGCAATCATGACGTCATTGATATCAATGGTTTTGTATTGTCCGGGAGGAATCTCTTCCACCGAAGCCACGTTTACCCAGTTAGCCATGTAAGTTGCCATTCATCTACCCCTCACCCCAACCCTCTCCCCCAAGGGGAGAAGGGATATAG
>JBOIAY010000171.1:0-14319 GCA_050739255.1 Gammaproteobacteria bacterium | reverse complement strand
CAGCAGACGCTCCTGTTGGGAAGCCGCTTGCGCAATATCTTGGTCTGCCTGACAAGGTGTTGGAATTGAAGCCCACACCCAATCGCGGCGATTGTCTGAGCGTGGCTGGCATCGCACGTGAAGTGGCCGCCATTAATCGCCTCAAGCCGAAGGCGCCGCGGATCGGTGCAGTCAAGGCCGGCTGCCAGGCCAAGTTGCCGATTTCGGTCAAGGCGCCTGAAGGCTGCCCTTGGTACCTTGGACGGATAATCAAAGGCCTGCGCATAGATGCTACCAGTCCTGTGTGGCTGGCTGAACGGCTGAGGCGCGCAGGCCTGCGTGCTATTCATCCGGTTGTGGATGTCACCAACTACGTAATGCTGGAGCTGGGTCAGCCCATGCACGGCTTCGACCTGCGGCGGCTCAAGGGCGGCATCGTGGTGCGCTGGGCACGGGAAGGCGAGTCACTCACCTTGCTTGACGAACGCCGTATCCGCCTGTCAGAAGATGTGCTGGTCATTGCCGACCAAAAAAAAACTAAGGCGCTGGCCGGTATCATGGGTGGCGACGAATCCAGTGTGGCCACCGACACTACGGATATTTTTCTTGAAAGTGCATTTTTTGCTCCTGAGGCCATCGCCGGCCGGGCACGGCGTTTTGCAATAGCCACCGACGCCTCGCACCGGTTTGAGCGGGGCGTGGACCCAGCCCTGCCTCGGCAAGCACTGGAACGGGCAACAGCGCTGTTGTTAAGTATCGCGGGTGGTCAAGCAGGTCCAGTGGTGGAGACCCGTTCGACTGACGAACTTCCCAAGCGCAATTCAGTATCCCTGCGCCGGAGACGGCTTGTACAATTGCTGGGAATGCCGGTACCTGGTCGGGAAGTGGTCGGCATTCTCAAACGTCTGGGTATGAAGGTTAAAACCTCGACTCAGGCGTGGCAGGTCACGCCCCCGAGTTTCCGTTTTGATATTGCTCGCGAAGAAGATTTGATTGAGGAAGTGGGGCGCATCCATGGTTTCGATCGTATTCCCGCCGTTCCCCTGTCGGCTGCAATTCGACCAGGACAGGCCAGTGAACGCCGGCTCATCCCGGCGAGGCTGCGCGAGGCACTGGTCCAGCGGGGTTATGCGGAAGTGATTACATATAGTTTCGTGCCGCATTCGCTGGATAGCTGGCTGGCTGGCAAAGGGTCAGGGCTGGAACTGGAAAATCCCATTTCCGCCGACATGGCGTGGCTTCGACGCTCCCTCTGGCCAGGTCTCGTGCAAACCTTGAGTTACAACATCAAACGCCAGCAGCAACGCGCACGAATCTTCGAGTTTGGTAGTAAATATATCCTCCAACATAAGGATATAAAAGAACAAAATTGCATTGCAGGCCTTGCCTATGGGCCGGTGGAGCCGGAGCAATGGGGAATTCCGGCCCGACCGGTTGTATTTGAAGATGTGAAATCTGACGTGGAATCACTGCTGGCTCTGTCAGGTCGAGAAGCGGCACAATTCGTCGGCGCCACCCATCCAGCACTCCATCCAGGCAGGTCAGCGGCCATCCGTCAGGGCGGTCACAAACTGGGCTGGTTGGGAGAACTACACCCCAATCTGGTAAGGCGACTGAATTTGCCGGCTCCAGCCGTGGTTTTCGAACTGGCTGGCGAAGCGGTCGCCACGTCTTCCAAGTCGGTTTTCAGACCGCTTTCCCCGTATCCCTTCGTGCGCCGGGACATCGCACTCGTGGTGGGAGAGGAGGTGTCTGTCGAAGCCCTGACAGACTGTGTGGTGGCTGCCGCCGGCAAGCTGCTGCAGGGCGTAACTATATTTGACATATATCGTGGATCTGGTATAGATTCTGGACGAAAAAGTGTGGCTTTAGGCTTGATTTTACAAGACTCTTCGCGCACGCTAACCGATAAAACCGCGGACGCGATTATGTCTCAAGTGGCCGAACGGCTACGGCAGGATTTGAGCGCAACAATAAGAGACTGACGATGGCACTTACCAAAGCGGAAATGGCTGAGGCCTTGTTTGAGGAGCTGGGACTCAACAAGCGGGAGGCAAAGGAGCTGGTGGACCTCTTCTTCGAGGAAGTGCGCTTGGCTTTGGCCGAAGGGCGGCAGGTGAAACTTTCGGGCTTCGGCAATTTCGACCTCAGGAGCAAGAACCAGCGGCCCGGCCGCAATCCCAAGACCGGCGAGGAAATCCCCATCACTGCCCGGCGGGTGGTTACCTTCCGGCCGGGTCAAAAACTCAAAGCGCGGGTGGAGGCTTATGCTGGAAGCCGGGAACAATAGCGAGTTGCCGCCGATTCCGGGCAAACGCTACTTCACGATCGGTGAGGTCAGCGATTTGTGCGGCGTGAAGCCGCACGTGCTGCGTTACTGGGAGCAGGAATTTTCCCATCTCAAGCCGGTCAAACGCCGAGGTAACCGCCGTTATTATCAGCGCCACGACGTGCTGGTGATTCGTCAGATTCGCAGCCTGCTGTATGAACAGGGTTTCACGATCGGCGGGGCGCGCCAGCAACTCTCCAGCGATACAGCCAAACAGGATGTCTCCCAGAGCCATCAAATCGTCCATCAGTTACGCGTGGAGCTGGAAGACCTGATTCAGCTTTTGAAACGCTAAATGATTCCTGGCTCGAGACCACGGGTTCCGCGTATCTGGCGCATCGAGTATCATGTACTTTCGGCCGACGGCTTTTCCGGTTTTTACCCTTTCGGGGCGTAGCGCAGCCTGGTAGCGCACTTGCATGGGGTGCAAGTGGTCGGAGGTTCAAATCCTCTCGCCCCGACCAACTATTACGGGCAATACGAGTTTCAACAAAGAGCCAATGAGCGGCGACGCCAAACATGGCAAGCTGTCAAACTGAACCAAATCACCAAGTTCCGGCAATCGGAATATGCAGACTCACAAATCCACGGATACTGAACCTTTGGCCAGTCGTTGGACCCTGGTGATATTCGGTATTGCCGTTCTCATCACCATTGTTCTGGTGGTGATGGGCATAACTGGTACGCATTGGCCAAAATGGCTGTTGGCCCTGACCACCGTTCTTTGATGTTGTCTCAGGCTGGGTTAGTAAAAAGTTTCCTAATAATCGATGGTTGCACGACAAGGTTTTATCTTTTCGGTGGGGCCAGTGCCGTCAGGTAACGCTCGACTTCATTGGCTGCAAAGGGCTTGGAGAAGTGATAGCCCTGGCCACAACGGCAACCAAGCGCCCGCAGCAATTCCAGTTGACGTGAATTTTCGATGCCTTCCGCGACAACTTCCATACCGAGATCTGCTGCAAGCACGGTTATGGTGCGCACAATTGCCCGGTCGCTGCGATTGTGTTCAATGCCAGTGATGAAAGAACGGTCAATCTTGAGTGTGTCCAGTTTGAAAGTCCGTAACGCACTCAGGGACGAATAGCCGGTACCAAAATCATCCATTTGCAAATTGACACCAATAGTCCGCAGTCGGCCGATGGTCTCCACCGCCAGTTCCGGATTGTCCATGAATACCGTTTCGGTGATTTCCAGGCACAGGTTCCTGGCAGAAATTCCTGTCATATCCAAAACCCGAGCCACGCGCTGCGGCAACACCCAGTGGGCGAATTGACGGTTGGCGATGTTGATGCTTACATAGATATCATCAGCAAGGTGTTTGTAGCGCTTGCGCCACTGAGCAAGCTGCATGCAAGCGGTTTCCATGACCCACCAGCCCAGCGGGATGATGAGCCCGGTTTCTTCAGCGACAGCAAGAAAATGCTCTGGTGTTACCAGCCCCCGATCGGGATGCGCCCAACGGACCAGCGCTTCGAAGCCTATCAGGCGGCCGGTGGCGAGTTCCATCACTGGCTGGTAATGGACACAGAATTCATTACGCTGCAGCGCATGACGCAGTTCCGTCTCCAGTTTGAGATTGGCCTTCACGTGCTCGTGCATGGCATCGTCGAATACCACATAGCCTGCCTTGCCGGCTGCTTTGGCGCGGTACATGGCCGTGTCGGCGTCGCGCAGCAGCTCTTCGGGATGCTGATAGTGGGGCGCGTTCATGACGATACCGATACTCGCGGTGGAGAACACATCACGGCCATTCACAGTGAACGCGCGCGCCAAATCCTCGTGGATGCGGTCCGCTACGGCGGTAGCGTCATCAAGACCCTGGATACGTTCCAGCAGGATGGTAAATTCATCGCCACCATGGCGGGCGATCAGGTCTGCGGGTCTCAAAGAGGTACGCAAGCGCTTGGCGATTGAAACCAGGAGGCGATCACCGAAACTGTGTCCAAGACTGTCATTAATCAGCTTGAAGCGATCCAGATCCAGGAACAACATGGCGAAGCGATCAGTGTCACGCTTACCAGCATGCTCCAGAGCTTGCCGAAGGCGGTCCATGAAGAAGCTGCGGTTGGGAAGCCCGGTGAGCACGTCATGGTAGGCACTGTGCACCAGCTCCTGTTCGGCTTTTTTGCGCTCCGTGATATCGCGAACTGTTCCCATAGTGGCGGGACGCCCGCGCCAGGATATACGGCTGACGGTGACTGATGCAGTCACTTGATTATTGACGTCCTTGCAGCGTAAATGCATTTCATGCGGTTCGAGCGCACGATGGCCTACCGCATCGGTGGCAATTTGCTCAGCCAGTTTGCCATTGGATGCGAGCACAATATCAGTGACGGACATGCCAGCCATTTCTTCGGGTTCGTAACCCAGCATATAGGCAAAGGAGCGGTTGACGTATGCATATTTACCTCTTTGGCTGAGGAATACGCCATCCTGGCTCATGTCAACCAGCGTCCGGTATTTTTCCTCCGAACGCACCAGGGCTTCTTCCGCGCGCTTGCGTCCCGTAATATCCTGAAGTGTGCCTTCGTAATACAGCAGTTTCCCGTTTTCGTCTTTTACTGCACGTGAGTTATCACAAATCCATATGGGCGTGCCATCCTGACGGAATATCTGGAATTCCTGGTCGGTATATTGGCTGTTTTCTTCGAGGCGGCGCAGCAATTCGGCGCGTTGTTCGGGACGCACATATACGCGCGAGGCGAGGTTCAGGCCGCTGGCGATGAGTTCTTCAGGGGTGTCATAGCCCAGAATGCGCGCCAAGGCGGGATTGGCTCCAATAACACGGCCATCCATCGTCGATTGATAGATACCTTCAATGGCATTATCGAAAAAAGCGCTGTATTTCCGCTCCACATCTTGAATACGGCTATCTTGTGTTTTGCGCGCATCAAGGTCGCGGCACATGAGCATGATTGAGCGTTTCTTGTCGCTGGCAATCAGTCGCGCATGGATTTCACAGCGCAGCGATGCGCCATCTTTACAAATCAGGTCGGCTTCAAATATGGCAGGGTTTTCGTGCAGCAGCTTGTGGCCAGCCTCGCGCCAGGAAGCGGTTTTGCTTAGCACGGTGGGTGTAAGCTTGAGAAATTCCTGGCGTGTATAACCCAGTAATCGGCAAGCGGCATCGTTGATTCCAGAAAAACTTTCAACGGGGCTGCCTTCCTCATTGAGCGGGTAAAACAAAATTGGGTTTGGATTTGAATTCAATAATGTACGGTAGGTTGAATTTGCCGCATGCAGTTGGTCCAATACGGCACTATGATCGGTGTCATCCACAATACTGAGAAAAGCATGGGGACGCTGATCAAAGTTCACCACTTCCACAGATAACAGACCGTGCCGGATTTCACCGGAGCGCGTATGCAGCCCGATGCCGCGGCCAACGATGTGGCCCCCGGCTCTAAGCTCCTGCAGAAGCTGATCGCGTTCTTTTGGACTCTCCAGGAAGTCGAGATCAGTCAGGCTGTGGCCAATCAATTCCGCAGGACTGTAACCCAGCCGGTATTCCACCGACGGGCTGATGTCTGTCAACTGCAAGGTTTCCAGTTCCAGTATGCCGATGATCTCCGGAACAATGCGGAAACTGGTAGAAAATTTCGCAGATGTGAGGCGTTGAATCTCATCGAGACGCACGCGACGCAATTCGGCGGCGGCGCGAGCAGCCAGCATGCGTAATGCGGTGAACAGTTCGTCGCTTGCCTGGAACGGTTGCCGCGACATGATACCGAGGTGTCCGGCGGGGCGGCTGTCCAGCCCCGGAATGGCCACCGCGCAGTAGGCGCGAACACCGTGCTTGCGCAGCCAAGAGTCCTTGGGGTACTCAACCGCCGTGTCGTCCTCATGCCACAGTTGACCTTCAAGAAGTGTACGCGCGGCGGGCGTGCCTTCCAGCAGCAAGTCAGCGCCACCCGAGGCGGCCCGGTTCACATGCCAGCCTGCCATCAGTACTAGACGACTGGAATCCCGTGGTTTGCGCGTGGTGATGAAGGCGTATTCAACATCCAGCGATACCGCGAGGGTACGTACCAGATGACGGAAGAAATCCTGGCCAACCACGTCGGCTATCTGTACGGCGAGGGTGCGGAATATGCCGGTGGGGGCGGGATTGATGGCAATTTCCGGTTTCATGCGTGGAATTTGACCATAAAACGACGATAAATGGTGCACTACCGGCACATTCGGCTGTGGCCGCTCCCAGGCCGGCTCTGTTGTATGACCCGGAATACTTTCCAATCGTATAGAGAATACAGAGATAAGACAATGAAATTAAATAAGTTCAGTTCAGTAATTGTCTTCACCACTGGCCGCTAAACTGGAAGGGATGGTTGCCAGAAGCATCAGCGGGCAGGTAGTGAAGCAAATTATTCAGTCCGGTATTGGCTGGATCACGTGATGCCAGGGTGCCGCTGACCTGGTAGTGGCCATTTGGCGCAAGATTCAAGCTGCCCTGCAAGATCAGGGGTCCGGCAGTATCCAAAAGGTCGCCACGAATGCCGCCAGTCGCCTGGGTTTGCAGTTTCAGTTGGTAATTCCCCAGCGCGACAGGCTGGGGCCAGGCAAGGCGAATCCCCTCGCCGGTTACCACGCCATCGGCCACCGTTGGCCGACCATTGACAAGCACCACCCGGGAAAGCCGCAACCTCAGTGTGCCGCTGACACTGCCAGAGGGCAGAGGTAGCCAAGGCTCGAGGCGCGCGACATCCAGTTGGCCGCGCCAGTCGCGCAGAAATAGGCTTGCCCTCCGGCTGGCCGCCACCTGCCCATGGAGGCTGAGATCGGAGCCGTGCAGTTGCAGGCTATAACCTAAGCGACCGGTAAACGGTGCACGCCAGTCAAAATGCCATTGGAGCGCGCCCCAGGACCGGCCGCTCAAGGTGAGATCTTGGGCGCTGCCAGCCCACACACTGCCGCTGACCCCCACCATGCGCACCTCCGGTAGGCGATTCTGCAGCCAAGTGACGGCGTAGGCTGCAGGAAACGTTGCCAGCAGAAACACCAGATAGACTATTATTCCCGCCAGCCACCAGCGCCATGCGCGGATTTTCATGGGGTGCTGCCCTGAAGCGTCAAGTTGGCGTCAACAAGTCCCGGGCTGGCGCCGCGCGTTACGGTGACATCGCTTGGCACAACGCCATACAGCTGGTGGAGCGTGCCTAGCCAATGCACCAAGCTGTCGAAATCCGCACCGCTGAACTGTACGTGTACAGAACCATCACTGGCCTGTTGCGCTTGTTGCAGAGCGTTGCTCAGACCCGCGCCGGTAACGCTGGTGTTCACGGCGCTCAACAGTGAGCCGCCGGGCAAAGACGCTGGTTGTGAGCCGCGCAGTGATTCAATCTGGCGTGCGGCCGGCCGCATCCATGCCAACAGTATGCGTTGCGCCTGCACTTGTGCCGTGAGCGCACGCCGGTGGTTTATATAAGGCGAGAGGATACCGGCGTAAATAATGAAGATAATCAGAATCACTGCACCGCCGCCCAGCACCCAGCGTTCGCGCTTTCCCAGCGTCATGAACCACCGGCGTAATTGCTGCAGATAATTCATCCGCCGCTCCCGCTGAGAGTCAGACGACCCGTGGTTTGCCCGGCACTGCTGTTTACTGAATCCAGATTCACCTGAAAGGCGGAATTTTGGGCGAGGGCGGACTTCATGTTATTGAGCGCATCAATGCTGGCGGCCTGCACCTGAAGTTGCAGGCTGCCGCCGTGAAAACTGAATCCCTGCAACTGCACGCCGTTTTGTGATTGCAGCGTCGCACCCACCGCGGTGAGCATGGGCAGGAGTCCGCTGGTACTTGCGCCGCCACCCGTAAGTTGCTTGAGGCGCTGCTGCATTTGGGCACGCGGATCCACGATGCGCGTGGTGTCCGGCAATGCTTGATGAAACAGTGTAGTAACCTGGGTATCCAGCACATCGGCTTGATGCCGAAGGCCAACCTCACTTACAACCTGCTGGCCGATGAGGACCACACACAAAGCGCACAAAAGCATCGCGGTTATGCGCCAGCGATGCCAATTTTCGCGCGCGCTGCCGTGCAGGCCAAATTCGCCCTGCAGGAGATTGATGCCCTGGGAATGGCCGGCCGTCGCGGCCATGAGGCCGATGGCGCCGGCGTTCAGCGGCCGGTACGCAATTTCCAGCGACATGCCGGCGAGCAGACCGCCGATTGCCTGCGCGTCCGAATCGCTTGCGGCATGAATCAGTGCATGGGTGCAGTGCTGCGCCTCCGGCAGCCCGGCCAGATGCTGCCGGATCAGCAGTGGCATTAGCGCGGTATCCGCCGCAATACCATCGCCATCTGGAAATCGCGCCAGCAGTTGTCCATCTTCATCCGATGCCAGAACCAGGGTGCCCTCGCGCACCGGCAGCGCCAGCATGTCGGGAAGCATTTCAGCCGGCTTCAGGCCGGCAGCCATCAAATCATCCAGCCATTGCCGCATGCGTATGCGGGTCACCGCGGCAATGGGATAGCCGCGCGCGTCGCGTGCGCCCACCGCGAAGTGCAGAGTTTCCACATCCTCGGCAAGTTTGTCTTCCAGCGCGAAAGGCACGGCTTGCTGGATTTTTTGAGTATTGTGCGTCGGGATATCCGCGTGCAGCAGCGTCACGGCGTAACCGGGCACACACACGCACAGCCGCCGCGTGGTCGCCGCCGCAGCGACTTCCGCGAGCGGGCCTGTCTGTGGTTGACCCATGCGGTTGCCGAAGGTATCTACTACCAACCAACTGGCCGGCCGGTCTGCCTCTGGCATTCGCAATAATAGGGTCTCGGTCATAAGGTTCCGAACGTGCGCCGGATGGTGACGGTGACACCATCGTTGGGGTTGCGATACAGCAAACTGTACAGGGTGATCTGGGTGCTGCCAATCTTTACCTGAACGATGAGCCGGAAATAGCTGCTGTTAGGTGGAGAAGGAGCGGTAATCCCTTGGGCCACTTGGATCCCGCCGAGCAGCTGACTTAACTGCGCGACTGATTGAAAGGGTTGTTGGGCACGCGTTTGAACTGCGGCGCCGGCGACATCCGCACTGATCCCGGTATTTAGTGACATGATCACTGGTGCGGGTGCGGTGTTGATATTGATAGTTGTAGCGGTCATGGCCGAGCCAGGCGCTGAGCCGGGAAACTGCAAGGGCAGGGCGCAGACATACAGCAGCAGTGTGGCATACACTTGCGGTGTCACGCCTTTCACTAGCAACAACTCGCTGATGCTGGTCATGGGTTGCTCGGCCGTGAGGTAGGGTGGCTGCAGGCGTGAATAGTATTGATCCTTGGCGCCGCCCGGATAGTGTGGCTGATCACCGCCATTTACCCAATCTGATACTGCATTCGCAATTTCTGGATCCAGATTCAGCGCGGTGAGTAAACGTTGAAACTGCGCCAATGCGGCTATTGCCTGCGCTGGGTTGCTGCTGGCGAGATTATTGATATTGAACAGACCCTGCAGATCTTCCATATGGCCGATGATGGAACCACCCTGCACCGGCAATGGTGGTAACTGCATGGCCCAGTCTTGAGTCAGATTGGTGATACCAGGGCTGGTTTGAGAATCGCGGCGCAGTATCTGCTCCGCCCAGGCTTCAGCGCCCAAGGCATATTCCATGGCTTGATCGCCCTGGATGATGTTGGACGTGCGGCGTAAATCCAGTTCACGATTCCAGATCATGCCGGTGGAGATCGTGGCTGCGATGGCCATGATCACCAAGGCGATGAGCAGCGCGACACCGCGCTGTGCCGGCAGCGATTGCGGCGGTAATGTCATGGGGACGCCACTTCGATAATGCGCGTGATGCGCCCCAGGTCCTTGAGCGTGATCGTCACTTTCACGGCGCGCGGCAGTTGTGCGAGGTAGGCGTTGGCGAGCGCGTTGAGCGGCGGCCATTGTTGCTGCCATTGGCCACCGGCGTCCATGAAACTCAGATCAAGCCCCGCCACATCTGTCAAAAGTATCTGTTTTGTTGGCTGTGTCTGCGGTACAGCATCCAGTTCCGGCCAAGACAGACGTTCAAGCTTGCCATTATCCAGTTGATAGGCAACGCGTTCCTCGGTGCTGCGCACGTCCGCCAGCGGATTGCTCCAGCCGCCGCGCGTGAATGTCACAGGCGGCAAATTCTGCGGCGTGCTGATAAATGCCGCCAAGGGCGTGCCGCCCAGCGGATCGCGCACCGTGCGTGGTTCCAACTGGCTGAAATCCCGCGTCATGATGTTCATGGTCTGTTGTACCACCCGCAAACGATTCATGACGGTGGCTGTCTGCTCGCGCTGGTGGATGACGCTATCCAGACCACCGTAAGCAAGCGCGGCGATCACCGCAAAAATGGCCACCGCGACCAGCAGTTCGATCAGTGTGAAACCGCGGGTATTTGGTTTCATGGCAGTGGTGTAGCGCTCCCACCGTTGGAAGGCTGGAGAATCGCCGGGTTGGATGTGAGGGGCGACGGCCGCCCGATGAAACCGGTCAATCCACTGGCCACGGCATCGGGTGTCAGTGCGCTGCTCACATCAATATCCACCCGCAGCAAATCAGGATCGGATGTCTTGGCGACAGTCGCTTGCCAATGCCACTTCTGTCCCGCCATCTCGGCATCGCCTTTCTGAACGCCCACATCGGGCCACGCAGCAGCAAGACGCAGGGTGGTGAGTTCGTTCATGGCGACCCAATGGGCGAAGCTGTCGTCGCGCAATTCTGCGGCCTGGCGCGTGCTGGTGCCGGCCGTGCTGATAACCGCGATCATGCCGATTGCCAGCACCGCGAGCGCGATGAGCACTTCAATCAGGGTGAATCCGCGGTTTGTGTGATTCAGGTGTGTACACATCTCAGGGAAGTGTGCCGGAATCCGGCGAGATAAACTGGATGCCGTGCTGCAAATCGCCAGTGACTCGATAAAGTTCTTGCCTGTCGCCGCCGCTGACGGTGATCTTGAAGGGCGTAATTTCGCCGCTGGAGAGCAACAGAATCTGCGGCTTCAAAACCGGTTTGCCGGAGCCGTTGCCGCTGTCGTCTTCATCATCATTATTCTGTGTGTTGTTGACGGGGAGTTTGATGGCGGTACCTTGCAGTTGCAAAGACAAGGTGACGCTGCTGTCGAGTTGCCGCGCCCTCAGCAATTCATCATCCTGCACAACCGACCATTTGCTGCCGTCATACAGGAGAAATTCATACGCATGGGGTGATACCAGTAACCCGTATTGTTGACCACGCATCACCGCCTGCTGGGAAACGAGATCTGTCAAGGCGGCGAGTTTCTGAGCCGCCTGCTTGGCAGCAGGGTTGCCACCCAGAGAGCCGAGTGACAACACCGCCACGGCAGTGATGATGCTGACGATGACCAGCACCACCAGTATTTCGATCAGCGTGAAGCCCCTTGTACGCGCTGGCACGATGCCGCACCTGCCGGCGGCCGTCAGCTGCCGCTGTTATTCTGGTTGCTGGTCCCATTGCTGCTGCCGCTGCCTTCCAAGTTCCAGTTGCCGATGACATCGGAATCGGTGGTGCTGCCAGAGGGGCCTTTGGGTCCGTAGGACCAGATATCAATTTGACCATGTACGCCGGGATTCAGGTATTGATACGGGTGGTCCCAGGGATCCACTGGCAGCCGGTCTAGATACTGTTTCCAATGGGGAGGCACCGGATCCGTGGAAGGCTTCTGCACCAGCGCCTGCAAACCCTGATCGGTCGTGGGATAAACGTAGTTATCCAGCTTGTACATCTCCAACGCCGATTGCACGGCACGGATGTCCTGTTTGGCTTTGACAATGCGCGCCTCAGCGGGTTTGCCCATGATTTTGGGCACGATGATGGAGGCCAAAATGCCGAGGATGACCACGACCACCATCACTTCAATGAGAGTGAAACCGGTAAGCTGCTTGCGCGTGTGCATGGCTGATTTGCTTGAAAAAGTGGGTTAAAGTGCGATTCGAGTCAGAATCGCATCATACAACAACGGATTGCCTCATTTGATGATGACCGCGCCGGTATCCCGTGGTTCCAACTGGAATATGCAGCGCTTGTGGCCGATGCTGGTCATCGTGGTCCCCTGCGTTTTGCTGGCTTTGGGTGGCGAACCGGTGCGCAATGCCTTGCAGTATGACCGCTTGGCCATCGTGCACGGACAGATATGGCGAATTTTCACGGGCAATTTCGTGCATTTGGGCTGGGGGCATCTGGCAGAAGATGTGGCGGGCTATGTGCTGCTGTGGCTGCTGTTTGAGGAGATACTACCCGACTGGCGTTGCCCCGTGCTTGTGGTTCTGGGCTCGCTGGGGGTCGGTATCGGACTGTTGTTGGGCGATCCGGGCTTGCGCTGGTACGTGGGAATTTCCGGCGCCCTGAATACCCTGTGGATCGCTGGCGCCATGGCGCTTATGGCACGCCGCGACTGGCTCGGCTGGATACTGGCGGTATTTCTGCTGCTGAAACTCATCTATGAGCAAATACGGGGGCCGTTGCCGTTCTCGGTAGCCACCACCGGTGGTCCCGTGGTGGTGGATGCCCACCTGTACGGTACCTGCGCTGGCGTGCTTCTGGGTTTGGGGATGCTGGTCTGGCAAAGGCAGCAAGCCCGGCAGGTATAATTCAGAGCCTACCCAGGAGAATCCGTTCATGACATTTGCCGTGGTGTTTCCCGGTCAAGGTTCTCAGGCCGTGGGCATGCTCGCGGCATTTAATGATAGCTATCCTCAAATAAAACAAACGTTTAGACAGGCTTCAGAGAATTTAGGATATGACTTGTGGGCACTCGTTCAGCAGGATCCGGAAGACCGCCTGAATGCCACGGAACACACCCAGCCCGCCTTGCTCACCACCGGTGTGGCTTTGTGGCGGGTCTGGCAAGCCCAGAATGGCCCCAGACCCGCCTTTATGGCAGGTCACAGTCTGGGAGAATACACGGCGCTGGTGTGTTCCGGCGTTCTGGATTTCCAGACTGCGGTCAAACTTGTCGAATTCCGTGGCCAAGTCATGCAGCAGGCAGTGCCGGCAGGTAGCGGCGCCATGGCGGCTATTCTCGGTCTGGAGGACGGTGCCGTCCGCAGTGCTTGCGCTGAAGCGGCTCAGGCTCAGGTTGTGGAAGCGGTGAATTTCAACGCCCCCGGCCAAGTAGTCATCGCCGGGAACAAGGCTGCCGTGGAGCGCGCGATTGATGCCTGCAACACCCGGGGCGCCAAGCGCTGTATTCCATTGCCGGTGAGCGTGCCGTCCCATTGCGCCCTCATGGGCCCGGCTGCCGAAGAGCTGGCCGCTCGTCTGGTTGAAATCAAGCTGGGGCAGCCTGCCATTCCCGTAATCCACAACGTGGATGTGGCTGCCCACAGCGATTCTGAAGCCATCAAACAGGCCTTGACGGCCCAGCTGCACAGTCCGGTGCGCTGGGTAGAGACGGTTCGGTTTCTGGCACACAAAGGCGTGACCAGACTGGTGGAACTGGGTCCCGGGCGAGTCTTGACGGGCCTCGTTAAGCGCATAGACAAGTCACTGCAAACCTGGCCCGTTTATGACCCACAAACCCTGGAGGCGGCGCTCGCCGCGGTGGAAAATCCGTGAGTCTGCCTGACCACGATATCGCGCTGGTAACCGGCGCCACCCGCGGCATTGGCAAAGCCATCGTTCTGGCACTGGGGCAGGCTGGCGCCACGGTCGCGGGTACCGCCACCACGGCGGCAGGAGCCGGGACCATTGGCACGTATCTGCGGGAAGCGGGTATTCGGGGCAGGGGGCTGGTGCTGGATGTGGCCAGCGCAACTTCTGTGGAAGAGGTGGTCAAAACCCTGACTGCGGAGTTTGGCGATCCCACCATCCTGGTGAACAATGCCGGCATTACCCGGGACACCTTGCTCATGCGTATGAAGGAAGAGGACTGGGAGGCGGTGATCAGCACTGATCTGAGTTCGGTTTTCCGCTTGTCCAAAGCCTGTCTGCGCGGCATGATGAAAGCCCGGCGCGGCCGTATCATCACGATTTCCTCGGTGGTGGGCGCCACCGGTAACGCCGGTCAGGCCAATTATTCAGC